>JBOHTL010000134.1:0-5251 GCA_050733735.1 Gemmatimonadaceae bacterium | reverse complement strand
CCTGCCGATCGACTTCGTGACGAGCGTGCGGCGGACCCGCGAGGCTGGAGTTCCGGCAGACTTCGTGGCGGGCGTGCGCGCGCGCAGCGAATCCGCCGAAGTGATCCCGGAGGACGAGGGGATGGTCGTCTATACGCCGCCGTCGCGTCGGACACAGCCATCCGCGCCGTCGCCGCAATCGCAGCCAGTTCGACGCACCCCTGTGCCGGCGCGCCCGCGACCCGCGACACCGGTGGATACGTTCTTCGGCCTGCCGTCGCCGTACATCCCGCCGCCCGTCGCACCCGCGCCGGCTGTGACCGATACGGTGAGGCGGGACACCCTGGTCAGGCCCAGGCCGGACTCTCTCGTCGTTCGGGATACGCTACCGGCGCAACGGCGCCTTTAACGGCGTCTCTTCGTTGTTTCGACGTTTCCCTACGCGCCAGAACATCGTCTAGTTGTGGCCGCCACCGGCACAACTATTCCCGCCTCCCGACGCTCTTTGACGCAGCGGAAAAGCATTCCCATACAAGCAGTTACGCAGGTTACGCAGTATCTTCGCGTCCCGCGTCTCGACAGCATCAAGAGCCGCATTCTGGCTCTGGCCCTGCTTGGCACGCTGCTCCCGGCCGGCGCTACTCTGGCCGTGACGTACGTGCAGAACCGCGGCGCCCTGGAAGCCAAGATCACTGAGGATCTGCTCGCGGAAAGCAGCCAGACGGCGGCGGCCATCAGCATCTGGTTCAAGGACCGCCTGTATGATCTGAAGGTCTTCGCCGGATCCGAGGAAGTCTCCACCAACCTGATTCGCTCGTCGCAGGGCGCCGAAAGCCAGCGACTCGCCGACTACCTCCGCTCGGTGCACGAGCGCATTCCGGATTTCGAGGATCTCATGGTCCTCGACGCGAGCGGCCGGCTCATCGCCAGCAGCTCGGGTCGTCCGAATGATGTGGCGCTTCCCGCCACCTGGCGGCGGCAGCTGCGACAGGACGGATATCTGGTCGGCGACGCGTTCTGGGACGACTCGACGCAAAAAGGAAAGCTCGTCGTCGCCGTGCCCGTCCATCGCATCGACGGACGTCTGCTCGGAACCTTCGCCGTGGAAATGAATCTGGCGCCGGTGCACGCGGCACTTCGCGAATACGTGCGGGATACGGTGCACGGCCGGGTGTTTCTCGCCACCGACAGCGGCGCCATCGTGGCCACGTCATCGGGGGTCACCAAGGACATACTGCGCACTGCGCTTCGTCCGAGCATCGCCCGCCGCGTACGCGCCTCGGAAAACGCGGGGCTGTCGTACTGGAACTTCGAAGGACTGGAAGTGCTGGGCGCGGTGAAAGCGGTGCCGCAGGTCCCGCGCTGGTCGGTCATCGCCGAGCTGTCCTCGGATCTCGCCTTCCAGGAAGTGCGCCGGTTTCGCAACATGGCGCTTCTCGTCGTCGTCGCGCTGCTCGTCGTCGTCGCAGCCACCGCATATCGCCTGGGCCTCATCATCGTGCGGCCGCTCGAGCGCCTCGCCGACGGCGCGGCGCAGGTGGCCATGGGCGCCCTGGACGTGGACCTGCCGGAGACGCGCATCGGCGAAGTAGGTGCGCTCACGAAGGTCTTCAACGAAATGGTGGCGCGCCTTCGCAAGGGTCAGCAGGCGATCGAGGATGCCAATGCGCGGCTGCGCGCCAAGAACGAAGAGCTCGAGCGCCTGTCCGTCACCGACGGCCTCACCGGTCTCACGAATCATCGCGCGCTGATGCAGCGTCTCGGCGACGAAGCGCTGCGTTCGAAGCGCAACAAGCATCCCTTCTCGGTCATCATGACCGACGTGGATCACTTCAAGCAGTACAACGACACCTTCGGCCACCCGCAGGGTGACGGCGTGCTGCAGCGGGTCGCGGCGCTGCTTCGCGAATCCACGCGCACCGTCGACTGTGTTGGCCGGTATGGCGGAGAGGAGTTTGCCATCCTGCTCCCCGAGACGACCATGGCAGGAGCTCTCGAGGTGGCGGAGCGCATCAGAGCGCGCGTCCAGACCACCGAGTTCCCGGGCAGACCTGTGACGCTGAGTCTCGGCGTCGCGGAATTTCCCAGGCACGCCAAGGACCCCCAGGGCGTGATCGAGGCGGCCGACGCAGCGCTGTACATCGCCAAACGCGCCGGGAGGAATCAGGTCGCGCGGCCGGCGAAGAGCGACAACAGGAAGCTTCCGGCCGCGAGAAAACGCGCGACGACCAGGAAGCGCGGCTGAATCAGGGGCGCGTGATCAGCGAGCGGAAGATCCAGCCGGTGCGACCGGCATCGTCCGCGACGCGAACCCATTCGTCGGAGTACGCATACGCGGTAAGCGACTCGCCAGCTGAGGCTTCGAACACCACCGTGAAGTTCGTCCCGGGCCCTTCGCGGACATTCCCCTGTGTCGCGACCTTGAGCCGCAGCGGCACGGCGAACGGCGTTTCACCAGCGCGCGCCGCGCCGCGGTTGGCGCCGGAGAGGCGCGACGTCCCGGCAGCGGTCGTCCCTTTCGCCTGATTCGCGAGGTACAGCGCGCCGCCATAGTTCTCCCGACCGAACTCGGACGTGCTCTGTCGCATGAGGCGCGTCGCCTGGGACATCTCCGGAAGCGATCGTGCGCCATCGAGCGCGCGGAACGTCTGGAGCGCCACATCGGCTTCGGCCATCGCGGACGCAGCTTCCGCGCGGCTTGCGAGCGTCTGCAGCTTCGCCATGGTGCGCACCACTTCGTCGCGAGCGTCGTCGAGACGCGTCTGCAGCTGCTCGACCTGCGTCTCCTTCTCGAGAACACGCAGCTCGAGACGGGCGACGCGGCGTTCGATCTCGGGGTCGCGCACCGTCACGGTCTCGGGTCGCTGACGCGACGCGGCGCGGGCCGGCCGTGGATTCGTTGCCGACACTGGCTGCTTGGGGCTGCACGCCGCGACCGTCGCGGCGGCGAGAATCAGAAGAGCTGGGCGCAAGAAAACGACCTCGCCGTACGGTTGTGTTTGTCATCAGATGACTTCCCAGTCGACGGCGAGGCAACGGCAATTCAGACGAACGGCTCAGGATCGCTCGACGACCCCGCAAGCGATGCGCGCGCCGGAGTTTCCAGAGGGATCGGTGCGCTGGTCGTCAGACGAGGCATGCACGATGATCGCCGAGCCATCGGCGTCGAAAAGACCGTTCGCCCCACTTCCGAGATCGATGAGCGCCGTCGTGTGCTGTACCGTGGCGCGGCCATTGGCGTCCGCCGCGATGGCGGGCATGTCGCCGGCGTGCGGCCCCTCGGGATTCACGAGGCCGTGCTTCGTATTTCGTGGATTGAAATGGGCGCCGGCGCTCGTGAAAGCGGGCGCGTCGCAGCTGCCCACGGTGTGGACGTGAAGCCCGTGCGCTCCCGGGGCGAGTCCCGTCAGTTGACCCGTGAATCGCACCCCTCCGGCGGCCGATTCCAGGCGCAGAACGCCGAGCTCCGCTCCGCTCGCGTTGCGAATCGCGGCCGTGGCCATGCCCGCGCCGTCCGAGCCGCTGCGAGCGCTCGCGCACGCAATTGCGAAGGCAGTAATGACGACAATGGACAAGCGACGCAGATACATGAGTCCTCCCGTGAAGGTACGGAATAACAAAGTACAGTGGTCAGCTGGCGTCCACGTTGCACTGGATTTCACAACCCGCGAACATTCAGTGCATGAGGAAACGACACCATCAGTCCGCAGCGTCTGCCGACGTCGAGCCGCCGGTGCCGGAGGCACAGGGCGATGGCGAGCCGTCTCCAGCCGACGTCAGGGAGCGCGCCGACGCAGAAGGTCGCTCGACCGCGGACTCAGCGGTCGACACACCGGCGATGGAAGGCGGCCCGGCTCCAGCCGATGCTCGAACCGACGCGACGGCAGAGCTGACCCGTCAAATCGAAGAACAGCGCGACAAGTATCTCCGTCTCGCGGCAGAATACGACAACTACCGTCGCCGCACCACGAAAGAGCGCCTCGAAGCATCCTCGCGCGGGCAGGCAGACCTGGTGAGTCGGATGCTCGAGGTGATCGACGACCTCGCTCGTTTCGCCGACGTCGATCCTGCGACCACCGACGCGCCGACGCTGCACAAAGGGATCGAGCTGGTCGAGCAGAAGTTGATGAAGGCGCTCATCGCAGCAGGACTGGAGATCATCGATCCGGTGGACCAGTCCTTCGACCCCAATCTGCACGAGGCCATCACCACGGAGCCGGCCATTGCCGAAGAGGATCACAACACCGTGGGCAAGGTCTTTCAGCGCGGCTACAGGTTCGGAGGGCAGCTTCTACGGCCCGCGCGCGTGGTCGTGAAGCAGTGGACCAGTTGAGCGCGTAGAGATCGCCATGGCGCACAACAAGGACTATTACGCGGTCCTCGGCGTCTCGGCGTCTGCTTCGCAGGACGAGATCAAGAAGCAATACCGCAAGCTCGCCGCGAAACACCATCCCGACAAAAACCGCAGCGACCCGAAAGCCGCGGAGCGCTTCAAGGAGATCTCCGAGGCCTATCAGGTTCTGGGCGATGCGGAGAAGCGCAAACAGTACGACGAGATGCGTCGCTACGGCGCCTTCGCCGGATTCGGTGGCGGGGCGCGACCCGGGGGGGGGACGGGCCGTGGCGGCGCTCGTCCTGGCGGCGCCGGGGGAGCGCCTTTCGGTGGGCCAGGCGCCGGCGGCTTCAGGTTCGAGGAGGTGGATCTCGGAGGTCTCGGCGGACTGGGAGACATCTTCAGCTCGATGTTCGGCGGCGGCGGCCGCGGACGACAGAATCAACCCGAGCGCGGTCAGGACGTCGAGGTGGCGCTCGAAATTCCGTTCCGCACTGCGGCCATGGGCGGCAAGGTCAATATCGAGCTCGAGGTCAACGAGGAGTGCCAGGTTTGCAAGGGCAGCGGAGGTGCGCCTGGCGCCAAGATGCAGATCTGTCCCGAGTGCGGCGGTCGCGGGAGCATCTCGTTCGGTCAGGGCGGTTTCGCGGTGCAGCGACCCTGCCCCCAATGTCTCGGACGAGGGCAAGTCCCGAGCGAAACGTGCAAGAACTGCGGTGGAACCGGCGAGGTGCGCGCGAAGCGCAAGATCGCCGTCACCGTTCCCCACGGCACGGATACGGGAATGAAGATCCGACTGCGCGGACAGGGGGGGCGTGGCTCGCGGAACGGTCCGCCCGGGGATCTCATCATCAACTTCACGGTCCAGCCCGACCGATTCTACAAACGGGAAGGACTGGACCTGATCGCACCCGTGCCGATCAACATCGCGCAGGCGAC
>JBOHTL010000133.1:0-3981 GCA_050733735.1 Gemmatimonadaceae bacterium | reverse complement strand
GTTTCAACTGGCTCGTTGCGCGCCAGAAACGAAAACGGCACCGATGCTCTCGCATCGGTGCCGTTTTCCACCTAGTGCTGCTTACCAGCCTGGATTCTGCGTCAGGCGAGGCGTGCCGTCCACTTCGCTCAGTTCGATCTGGATTGGAGGGATCGGAAAGAGCATGTGGCGCGACTCGAAGGCTGCACCGGCCGGGAAATACGACTGGCGTGTTCTTTCAACCGCGAGGTAGGCGTTCAGCACCTGTTCGGCCGTGCCCCACCGTCTCAGGTCGAAGAAGCGCTGCCCTTCCATGGCCAGCTCGAGGCGCCGCTCGTACCGCACGGCGTTTCTCGCAAAAGCCTGGTCGGGGAACGACGCGTAGGTGCCGATCTCGTAGTCTGCCCAGGTAATCGAGGCATCGTCGATGTCCACAGCGATTCTGCCGTCGCCGCTGCAGCCGGGATATCTCGTCACCAGCTCGTCGTCGTTATCTGGATCCGGCGGGAAGCCGCATCCCTGCGCAAGCGCGCCGGCGCGCGTCCGGATCTCGTTCACGATCGCCAGTGCGTTGCCGAGCACGCCGGCTTCCACCTCCGCCTCCGCGAGCAGCAACAGCATGTCCGCGTAGCGGAAGATGTGGATGTTGACAGCATTGAGCTGCGTCGGCACCCAGCCGACATTGCTCTCGGCGCCGCTGGCGTCTTCGTGCACGTTCTTCTTCGCGCTGTAGCGGCCGCCGTACCCCGGCGCGCGGATCCATCCCGCCTCGTGCGTGCCCCAGTCTTTAAACGGCACGCCGTCGCGGCCGACGGTCCAGTCGAGGCGCGGATCCACCGGCGCCATGTTGCCGGCGGTGAACGTCGTGCTGCTGGCGTTCCAGTTCGGGTCCATAAGCGCGATTGGAAGCCCGTTGGCGTCGACGTGGTAGAAGTTCACCAGGTTCTGCGACGCCTGGTGGAATCCGCAGCAGCCCAGCGGGCTGCCGGAATGCGGGAAATTGAGCCGTTCGCCGTAGTTGGCGTTGTTGCCGTTCGGCTCACCGTCGTTCGCAGATGCCTGGTAGGCCAGAATGGTCTCCGGGCCGTTCTCGGCCGACGAGAAGCCTGTCCACACACGATCGAAGCTGGCCTCGAGGGCATACGGTCCGTTGGCGCGCACGTCGCGGAGGGTCGTCAGCGCGTCGCCCCACATGCCCGCGTACGCCTGCACACGACCCTTGTACGCCTTGGCCGTCCACTGGCTGACCCGGGCATTCGCGCGGGGTGAGGTCGGCAGCAGCCCGATGGCGGCGTCGAGGTCCGCGAGCAGCGCGGTCACGACCTCGGCGCTCTGGATGTTCGCCTCGCGGAAGTCGAGATCGTCTTCCGTGTAATAGGGGATGTTCCCCCACATGCGCCACGCCTCGAAGTGGAAGTGGGCGCGGAGGAACAGCGCCTCACCCTCGATGCTGCGCGCGGTGGCGTCGTCGATCTCGCCTGGCTTCGCCGCGCGGACGTCACGCAGCAGCCTCAGCGTCGAGTTGGCGCGAACCACGCCCTCGTACACGCCGCGCCACTTGTCGTTCAGGTACGTCTCGACCTCGGCGTTGCTCCAGGTGTACGCCTCGATGCTGTTGATGTTCGGCTGGTCGTTCGCCTCCGAGCCTTTGTAGGCGTCGTCGCTCGGGACGCTGCCCCAGACCCAGTTGCTGGCGGCGTTCCCCCACGCGCCGCCCACGCCGTTGTTCCAGTCGAGCGCGCGATAGGCGGCGATCAGGTTGCCTTCGACGCCGGCCCTGGTGGCGAGCGATAACTCGTTCAATGTGCCTTGCGGCGCCGCGGCTTCTTCGAGGAAGTCCTGACAGCCCTGCAGCGTAAACGCCGAGGACATCAGGAGCGCAGTCCACAAAAGCAGCGGGTGCCTCGATGCAATCTTCATCGTGTCCCCTTTTCTCCGATAAGAGACGTCTGATTTAGAACTGGGTGGTCAGGCCGATGCTGAAAATCCGATTGCTCGGATACACGCCGCGATCGACCCCGCGATACTGGTCACGGATGTCGCCCGCGGAATTGCTGACAGCCTGCGCTGGCAGCGCCGGGTCGAGCCCGTCGTAGCCGGTGATCGTGAAGAGGTTCTCAGCCTGCAGATAGATGCGCGATGCCTGCGTGAACCGCGTCAGCCGGGCCGGCACGTTGTAGCCGATCTGGATGTTCCGCATCCGCACGTACGAGCCGTCTTCGATGTAGAAGTTGCTCAGCTGCCTGCTGTAGGTGTCCTCGATGTCGAGAATCGGGTACTTGGCGTTCGGATCCGGATTCGCGGGATCCCACGACTCGGTAAGCAGATCCCGGCGCACGTTCGTGGAGAAGTTCTGGAAGACGTAGAACTCCTTCTGGACGTCGAAGATCTCGTTGCCGAAGCTGCCGAAGACCGTGGCGCTCAGATCGAAGTTGCCGCGACGAACCGAGAAATCGAGACCGGCGGTAAAGTCCGGATGCGGGCTGCCGATGATGGTACGGTCGTCCGCCGTGATTCTTCCGTCACCGTTGATGTCCTTGAACCGGAGGCGGCCCTGTCCGGCGCCGTCCTGGCAATACACGGCGCACGCGGCGCCCGCGGTTGGCGGGAGGTACTGATTGGCTTCGGCGGGGCTGGCGAAATATCCATCCGTTTGATAGCCGTAGAACGATCCGATCGGATGACCGATCTGGTTGATGACCTGATTGCCGAAGCGGGTCGTGATCGGTCCATAGAAGAAGTCCTGGACGCCGTCGATGCGCACGATCTCGTTGCGATACGCGCTGCTGTTGAGCGTGACGTTCCAGGAGTTGGCGCGGTGACCGACGGAAAGATCCCAGCCCTTGTTCTCCATCTTGCCGATGTTGACGATCGGCGCCGAGGCGATGCCGGCGGTCGCCGGGATCGGCGGGTTGAAGAGCAGGTTGTCCGTCGCGCGCTGGTACACGTCGAAGTTCACGAAGTAGCGGCCGTTGAGCATCGAGACGTCCGCGCCGACGTTCACCGAGGTGTTCTCCTCCCACTTCAGGTCGGCGTTGCCCAGCGACGTCTGCCGGAACCCGGAGATGAGCGTGTTTCCGCCGCCGATGGGATAATACGTGTCGCCTCGGCTGCCGCCGAACGAGGACACCGTGCGACCGGACGGAATCAGCTGATTGCCCGTGACGCCCCAGCCGAAGCGCAGCATCACATCGGAAAACAGATTGTTGTTCGCCATGAAGGATTCGTTCGAGAGCCGCCAGCCGAGCCCGAACGCCGGGAACGTTCCCCAGCGATGACTCGGACCGAGGCGTGACGATCCATCCTTCCGGAGCGTGAAGCTGGCCACGTATTTCTCGTCCCAGTTGTACTCGGCGCGTCCGAAGAACGACAGCAGCGCCGAACGTCCACCGGAGCTGCTCACGTTCTTCGAGGCCGCGTCACCGAGCGCGTCCTGGATGTAGCGTGAGTCCAGCTCGTCGTTGATCAGGTTCGCCATGCTGGCGCCGATGGAGCGGCTGGTGATTGCGTTCGCCTCCTGACCCACGAGCACGTTCAGGTTGCTGCGGTCGAAGAACGACCGGTTGAACGTCGCCGTGTTGCTCCAGGTCCAGTCCGTCGAGTGATCCGAGTTCTCGAAGATCGAGTTGATCGACGTCGGCTCGGAGTTCTCCAGTGTGATCGGGTTGAAGCCGCTCGTGCCGCCCTGGTGCAGGTTGAACCCCAGGCGGCTGCGAAGCGTGATGTCCTCTGTGACCGTGAATCCGCCGAAGAAGTTGCCGAAGAGGCGGTTGTTGTGCGTGAGGTTGTCGCGCGCCGAGAAGGCGGATTTGAGCGGATTGGTGTTGTTGCCGAGTCCGACGGCCTTGCCCGACGCGAAGTTTCCTGCGATGTCGTAGACGGGCACTACAGGTTGCATCAGGATGTTCTTGCCGAGGATGCCGCCCTCGCCCATACCGTCACCTGTGATGCCGCCGAAATGGCGATCCACCGCCAGCGCGACGTTCTCGCCGAAGTTGAAGC
>JBOHTL010000132.1:0-1663 GCA_050733735.1 Gemmatimonadaceae bacterium | reverse complement strand
CTTCTCGATGATGTTCGCTTCTGCGCCGATGTCCACGAGCAGCGACGTGTGGCTGATCCCCTCAGCGTACATGATGTCGAACTCCGCCTGCTTGAACGGTGCCGCCACCTTGTTTTTCACCACCTTGACGCGCACGTGCGAGCCGATGACGTCCTCCTTCTCCTTCACCGGGCCGATGCGCCGGATGTCGAGTCGCACCGACGCGTAGAACTTGAGCGCCTTTCCACCGGTGGTCGTCTCCGGGTTTCCGAACATCACGCCGATCTTCTCGCGCAGCTGATTGATGAAAACCACCGAAGTGCGCGAACGCGCAATCGCGCCTGTGAGCTTCCGGAGCGCCTGGCTCATGAGTCGCGCCTGAAGCCCGACGTGACTGTCGCCCATGTCGCCTTCGATTTCTGCCTTGGGGACGAGCGCCGCGACCGAGTCGACGACGACGATGTCTACGGCGCCTGAGCGCACCAGGATCTCGCAGATCTCCAGCGCCTGCTCACCCGTGTCAGGCTGGGAAATGAGAAGACTGTCGACATCCACGCCGAGCTTGCGCGCGTATTCGACGTCGAGCGCGTGTTCGGCGTCGATGAATGCGGCCACACCTCCCTGCCGCTGGGCGTTGGCGACGACGTGCAGTGTCAGCGTCGTCTTGCCGCTGGACTCGGGGCCATAGATCTCGGTGATCCGGCCGCGAGGAATCCCACCGACGCCGATCGCGGCATCGAGGTTGATGGCACCCGTGGGAATGGCTTCGACCCGGACCTTGTTGTCGGCGCCCAGCCGCATGATCGAGCCTTTGCCGCAACTCTTCTCGATCTGAGCGATGGCCAGGTTCAGCGCCTTCTTCTTGTCGTCAGCAATCGTGGAGACAGCCATGCGTCACACCTGTTCGTTGAAGGTTCGCAGCTTGGCCCGGCCGGCTAACGGTATCCTGTTAGCCATGCGTCCGAAGAGTACCCGAAGAAAATACGAAAGCGCGAGTCGAAATCAAGCAGAATGTGCAAGACTGAAAGCGTTCTCGACATGGCATACGCGAACTGCGGCGCCATCCACCAGCACGCCGACCACGTCGAACCTGTAGGCCTCCGCCTCCTGTCCGTGCCGGTCTATCCAGATCATCGCCGAGCGCTCCAACTGCTTGCGCTTGCGATAGTTGACCGCCTGCACCGGTCCTCCGAATTCCGGCCCTTTACGGGCCTTCACTTCGACGAAAGCGACCGTGCCCTCCCGCTCGACGACCAGATCGATGTCACGATGACCGCTCCGGAAACGGCGCTGAACCACGCGCCAGCCGCGCCGTCGTAGCCACCGCTCCGCGATTCGCTCTCCAAGCTCTCCGAATGCCTGCCGGGCCGTTGACATGGGGCCCAGTCTACGGCCATTCGCGCAGGGACCATCACCAATTCAGTTCGAACGGGCGCGAAGCATTTCGACGGGGTCGTCGGTAATGATTCCCGCCACGCCCTCAGCCCAGAGATGGCGTGCCTCGCGGGGATCATTCACCGTCCACACCTGCGTAGGCACGCCTGCCCGCCGCGCCGCGCGAGCCATCCGCGGGATCGGCACCTTGAAGCCGCGATACTCGGGCGTGAGCGAGAGCACGTCGTATCTCGGCTTGGCTGGCGTGATGCCCAGGAACGCGACCGGGATGAGCATCGCGGCATCGAGC
>JBOHTL010000131.1:0-5418 GCA_050733735.1 Gemmatimonadaceae bacterium | reverse complement strand
GAATTCGGCTCGACCGCGTGCAAGGCAATCCATATGTGCAGGTCCTGCCTGCAGCCGTTCGAGGAATTCAAGGCCATTTAGCGACCGGCATGCGGAACCCGCTCCGCTTCTGGTTCACATTCGAGCGGCCGCTCGACCGTGTCGGTTATCTGATACACGGGACGGCGCTGATAGCGATCAAGTTCACCGTCGACGTCGCCCTCGTGCGGGCTGTGACGGGAACATGGTGGTCGCCTGTCGACTACGGCCGAGCCATGGACTCGGTGGAGCAGCTGATCGCGGCTGGCGCTCCGCAGTGGCTGTCGTGGGTGTTGCTCCTCTGGATGCTCCCCTTTGTGGTCATCGGTGCGACGCTGACGTTGCGTCGCACGCTCGACGCGGGCATCTCGCCCTGGTTCACGACGCTCTTCTTCGTGCCGGTCGCGAATTACGCCATGATGGCCATCCTGTCGATGCTGCCGACAGCGGAACTGTCGATTGCGCGCGTCACGCCGAAGTTCCATTCGAAGATGTCAAGCGCAATCCTCGCCGTCGCCGCGGCGGCCTGCGTCGGTGTGGCGCTCGTGTTCTTCGGTGTCACCGTCGCGCAGGAGTACGCCGGCCCGTTGTTCATCGGCACTCCGTTCGTGATGGGCGCGGCGGCGGCCTATTGGTTCAACCTGCGCTACCCGGCATCGGCGCGCGACACGCACCGTGTGGTGATGGCGACATTCGCAGCGGCGTTCGGCGGGATTGTGCTCCTGGCCATCGAAGGCGCGATCTGTCTGCTGATGGCCTTTCCGGTGACTCTCGTTGCTGGGTATGGTGGCGCGTGGGTGGGTCGCCAACTCGCAGTGCTCCGGAATCGCACACCCGGGGAGGCGATGATTGCCGTGCTGGTCCTGCCGCTCGCCATGGCCGGTGAACCCGCCGCGTCGAAACACGCGCAGCTGCACGAAGTTCGCAGTGCGATCGCGATCGAGGCCAGCCCCGAAGTCGTGTGGCGCAACGTCGTGTCCTTTCCCGCGATTACCACGCCACCCGATCTCTTGTTCCGAACCGGCATCGCGTATCCGATAGGAGCGCGCATCGAAGGCACTGGAGTGGGCGCGATGCGATACTGCGATTTCTCGACGGGGTCGTTCATCGAGCCCATCACCGTGTGGGAGCCCGGCCGCAGGCTCGCGTTCGACGTCGTCAGTCAGCCGCCACCGATGCGCGAGTGGAGTCCCTATCGCATCGCTCCGCCGCACCTCGACGGTTTCTTCGGAGCACGACGCGGTGAATTTCGCATCGTGCCGCTCGCCGATGGGCGCACGCGCCTGGAAGGGAGCACCTGGTACGACCTGCGGATGGCACCGGAGCTCTACTGGTCATGGTTCGCGGACGCGCTCATTGCGCGGATCCACATGCGCGTGCTGCGTCACATCCGGGATGTGGCTGAGGGGCCGCGGTAAGAGCAGCAGGCGACCCCCGACAGCCGAACGCCGGCGCACATTGCGCCGGCGCTCGACGGTTGAGACGTGCGTTAGATGCCGCTTCCGACCACGACGTCGAACGTCCCGCTGCTCACGGTGAAATCCGTGTCGACGTTACTGCCGCTCGTGCAAACGCCAAAGCCGCTGAACGAGCCCGTCGCGCGCGACGAGCTGAGGGTGGCGATCGTGAGCGTGCCCGCGGTCAGCACACAGGACTGCTCGAATGAGAGGATGTCGTCCTCATGCGACCCGAGAATGAAAGCGAAGGCGGCGCAATCCGTGTCCGTGCAGTTCGCCTCGATGGTCGCGCTTCCCGGGGTGACACGGGGGATCGTGATCAGGACCTGATCGAAGTCGCCGCCCCCCTGCGCGCGGACTGCGGTCACGCCCACGACGCCCTCAGCGTCGTCGCGCGCACCGATCGCCCAGTCCTGGCGGTAGAAGTTGTCTTCAGAAAGCGGAATGCCGCCGGTGACGTTGAACGTCCCGCCGCCGGCCCCGGTGAAATTGAACGTAACCGTGCCCGCAAAGAGACCGTCGGGTCCCGACATGTCCTCGCACGATGCGAGAAGGGCGAAAGCGCCGAGGAGCAGCAAGCGTGAAGGCTTCACGGATCACCTGTTGGTGGAAGGATTTCTCCTTCTATAGACGGCCTCTCGATGACCTCGGTCACAACGACAGCGTCACACGGCAAGTGCATTTGACAGCGGCGACACGGACCGCTTTTGCTCACGCGCGCAGTAGAGCCTCGATTCGCTCCGCGATTCTATCGCTGTCGGGAAGAACGGCGTCCAGCAGCACCGGGTGGTACGGCATCGGGACGTCTTCGACCGCCAGGCGGTCCACGGGCGCATCGAGATACCAGAAAGCTTCCTTCGCGACCGTCGCCGCGATCTCTGCCCCGAAACCGGCCGTGAGATTGTCTTCATGGACCACGAGACACCGGCCCGTTTTCTCGACGGACGCCAGGACCAGCGCGCGATCCCATGGCGCGATCGTGCGGAGATCGATGACCTCGACGTGCTTCTCGAACCGATCAGCGGCTGGAAGCACGCGATGGAGCATCGCACCCCAGGTGACCACGGTGATGTCAGTGCCTTCGCGCAACCGCGCGCCGCGCCCGAAGGGAAGCACGTAGTCGTCTCCGGGATAGCGAGCGCTTCCGTCGCTCGTCATCAACAGGGAGCGGTGCTCGAAGTAGATGGTGGGGTTCCGTCCACGCATTGCCGCGCGGAGCAGGCCGACCGCGTCCGCTGAGTTGGACG
This sequence comes from Gemmatimonadaceae bacterium, assembly GCA_050733735.1. GTDB lineage: Bacteria > Gemmatimonadota > Gemmatimonadetes > Gemmatimonadales > Gemmatimonadaceae > DASPMP01. Next base: position 2,696 of record JBOHTL010000131.1, on the reverse strand, counting down.
GATACGCGACCTGCCAGCCGTACGCGTGCGCCCACAGCACCTCGTGGCTGAGCGAGTGCCATGGGTCCCCGACGTCCTTGCCGAATCCTCCGGGCATGCGCACCACGATCGGTGCCGCGAATCTGTTCGCCGTGCGCCACCGCATTGTCCCGCAGTTGTTCAACTGCTCCTGAGCGGGGTCGGCGTACTTGCGAAACTGGATCTCCGCGACCGGCATGAGGCCCGAGATGGCCATCCCCACCGCGCGACCGATGATTCCTTCCTCGGAAAGGCTGGTGTCGAACACGCGGCCCTCACCGAACTCCCGCTGCAGTCCTTCGGTGACGAGATGCACGCCGCCTTTCCGGCCGACATCCTCCCCGAAAACGAGCAGCCTGGGATTGACGCTCAGCTCATGGCGCAGCGTCTCTCGGATCGCCTCGGCGAGGCGAAGCGGATCGCCGCTCTCGACGACCCTGTCGGAGCCACCGAGCTTCGTGATCTCTTTCTCAGACAGGCCGCCGACTGCCACCGGGTCAGCGCCCTGCTTCGATTCCGCGTACAGGAAGCGCTTCACCCCCGCGGGGTCGGGAGCCGGACGCGCGCGTGCCGCCGCGAGCCCCGTCTCGACATCGCGTTTCACCTGTGCCTCGATCTCACGCCATTCGGCCGCGCTCAGGTGGGTCGCCACACAGAACTGCTGCAACCGCGGCAGCGGATCGCGCTTCATGTCGGCCGCGATCTCCTGTTCCGTGCGATATCCCCTCTGATTGTCCGGACCCGAGTGACTGGACAATCGAGGTACCGTCACGTGAACAAGCGCGGTCCCGCGACCGTCGCGCACATGATCCACGCACTCCGTGAGCAGACGCGCGGTCTCATCGGGATCGCATCCGTCGCCATCGCGGATGAGAAGATTCTCGAATGACTGCAGATTCCTGGCAATGTTGCCGCCCGGCGTCTGCATGTCGCCCCGGACCGAGATCCCGAGGCCATTGTCTTCTATATAGAAGAGCATCGGCAGCTCGAGGGTCGTAGCCATGGTGAGCGCGGACCAGAAGCCATTGGTGGCGACCGACCCTTCACCGCCGAGGACGACCGACATCGCGCCGCGCCAGGCCGCGTCCCCAAGGACGTCCCGATGGTAGAGAATGGACTGTGCCCACCCGGCAGCCGGCGTGTACTGCGATCCGACGTCGCCCGACATCGGCAACACGATGGGTCCGTCTTTCCGCGGCATGTTGCACACGACGCCGATATCCCGGCCGTCGCTGAACCCCCCGGAGCGCCCCAGCGGACTTCCCAGCGCATCTTCGATCGACAGCCCAAGGGAGAGCAGCAGGGGACGCGAGCGATAGTACGCGCTGGCCGCATCATGCGTGTGCCCCAGCAGGGAGCCGAGGATGGTCTGCGGAACGTCGTGGCCTCGCGCCGAGAACTGATAGAGCACCAGGTGCTCTTTCGGGATCTTCGCGCGATTGCGATTCGTCTCCTCCTCGAGGTCGTCGAGCGCACGCGATACCAGGGTGTGGTACGCGACCTTGCGCCAGTCGATCGGCGCCGCCGGGCGTGTGCGGCGTGAGGTTTTTGCGGAGGGAGGAGACGTTGAAGCCATGACAGAGCGAAATGTCAGCGGCGCGCTTTCGCGACGCAACGTGCACCGCTCACCTGAGGCGCCGCGCTCACGTAACTTAGATGCGACATGGACTATGAATTCATCCGCTATTCCGTCGATCATGGCGTCGCCACGCTGACGCTCTGTCGTCCGGAGGTGTTGAACAGCTTCAACCGCGCCATGGCGCAGGAGGTCCAGCGCGCGCTGGCGCATACCGCGACGGACAACGGTGTGCGCGCCGTGTTGCTCACCGGCGATGGCCGTGGTTTCTGCGCTGGACAGGATCTCGCCGAAGCCACAGCGGGAGACGTCGGCTCGATCGACCTTGGCGACATCGTGAAGAGCAACTACGCGCCGACGGTCACCGCGATTCGTGAGCTCGAGAAGCCCGTGGTGTGCGCGGTGAACGGCGTCGCGGCGGGCGCGGGGGCGAATCTCGCCTTTGCGTGCGACATCGTCATCGCATCGGAGGACGCCAGCTTCATTCAGAGCTTCACCAGGATCGGCCTCATTCCAGACACCGGCGGCACGTTCTTCCTCCCGCGTCTCGTGGGCATTGCCCGCGCGACGGCGATGATGTTTCTCGCGGACAAGGTTCCCGCGCGCAAGGCGCTGGAGCATGGAATGATCTACGACGTCGTCCCTGCCGGGGAGCTGCTCGAGAAGGCTACGGCGCTGGCGCGCCAGCTTGCCGCGATGCCGACGCGCGCGCTGGGCCTCACCAAACGCGCGCTGAACGCATCGTTCGGAAACGACCTCGCCTCGCAACTCGTGGTGGAAGAGGAGTTGCAGCGGGCGGCCGGCAGGACGGAAGACTACGCCGAAGGCGTGCGTGCCTTCCTCGAGAAGCGCAAAGCCACGTACGCGGGTCGCTGATGGCGCTGCTCGACACTACACAGATCGGCGTCCTCGGGGCCGGTGCGATGGGAAGCGGCATCGCTCAGGTGGCGGCCGTCGCCGGACATCGGGTGGTCGTCGTCGACAGCTACGCGCCGTCGCTCGACAAGGCGCGCTCGGGCATGCAGAAATCGCTGGCGCGTGACGTCGAGAAAGGCCGTCTTACCTCGGACGCAGCGCGCGACGTCGAACAGCGGATTCGCTT
>JBOHTL010000130.1:0-4164 GCA_050733735.1 Gemmatimonadaceae bacterium | reverse complement strand
AGACCATGTGTGGGCGGAAACGCTCCTACCCAACGCGTCGGACGAGGAGCTCGACCGTCTCGTCAGCGTCGCCATGCAGGTCCTCGAGGAGGAAGCCAAGGGTTGAGCTGCGCGCAAGAGTGCCATGGCGCGCTCGCTCACCTGCGGTTGAGCTGCGCGCAAAAGTGCCATGGCGCGCTCGCTCACCTTCGGTTGACCGTATGACGGATCCGGCACTGTCCGCGCGCGCCGCCACGCTCCGCGAACAGATCGAGCGCGCCATCCACGAGTACTACGTTCTCGACCGGCCCGTGCTGTCGGACGCCGAGTACGACACGCTGTTCCGCGAGCTGCAGGACCTGGAGGGCAGGCATCCCGCGCTCCGAACCGCCGATTCCCCCACGCTGCGCGTCGGGATCGAGCCGCAATCAGCGCTCGCGAAGCATCAGCATCTGGTGCCGATGCTCTCGCTCGCGAACGCGTTCGACGTCGAAGAGCTCGAGGAATGGGAGCAGCGTCTGGTGCGCATCGCGGGCGAGGACGTTCGCAGGTCCGGCTACACCTGCGAGCTGAAGATCGACGGCGCGGCGGTGAGCCTCACCTATCGCGAAGGGGTGCTCATCGCGGGGGCGACGCGGGGCAACGGGGTGATCGGCGAGAATGTCACGGCCAACCTGCGCACGATCAGGCAGATCCCGCTGCGGCTGCGCGGCAAGGAGGGGGGTCATCCCTTCCAGATGGAGGTTCGGGGCGAGGTGTACATGCCCTTCTCCGGATTCGAGAAAATGAATGAGGAGCGGGTGAAGGCGGGTGAGCCCGTATTCGCCAACCCGCGCAATTCGGCCGCGGGCGCGCTGCGACAACTGGACCCTGCCGTCAGCGCCGCGAGGCCACTGCGTTTTTTCGCGTACGCCGTCGCCGTCCAGGACGACGTTGACCCGCCCGCCGGCCAGCAGTGGCAGCTCCTCGACCTGCTGCACGAGTGGGGGTTGCCCGTCGCGCCGCATCGGAAGCGCGCGAAGACGCTCGCCGAAGTGCACGAGTGGGCGGCAGAGATCGAGCAGAAGGTTCGCCCCACCCTCGATTTCGCGATCGACGGGGGGGTCGTGAAGGTCGACGACATGCGCCTCTGGCCCGACCTCGGCATCGTGGGCAGACGGGAGCCACGGTATGCGGTCGCCCGCAAGTTCGCGCCCGACATCGCCGAGACGAAGCTCGTCAGGATCGAGGTCAACGTCGGCAGAACCGGCTCACTCAACCCGTACGCGCGGCTGCAGGCGGTGGAGATCGGCGGGGCGACGGTGCAGCTCGCGACGCTTCATAATTTCGAATTGATCCGCGAGAAGGATCTCCGCGACGGCGACATCGTGCAGGTGAAGCGCGCGGGCGAAGTCATCCCTCAGGTCATTGGACCGGTCCCGGACCGGCGTGACCCGACGGATCCGCCGAAACCGTTCGCACCTCCGACACACTGTCCGGTGTGCCGCACGCCGGTGGTCGCGGGCGTCGATCGCGGCATGCTGTACTGCCCCAATTTCGAGTGTCCCGCGCGTCAGCTCGAGGGACTCGTGCATTTCGCGTCGCGGGGCGCGATGGACATCCGCGGACTCTCGTACGCGCGCATCGAGCAGCTGATCAAGGCGGAGCTGGTGAAGGACGCATCCGATCTGTACGACCTCACGCCGCGTCAACTCATGACGCTGGAACGCTTCGCGGAGAAGAGTGCGGAACAGCTGGTGGAAGCGATCCAGGCGTCGAAAGCACAGCCGCTGTCGCGGCTGCTCTTCGGGATGGGGATCGATCACGTGGGCGAAACTGCCGCGAAACAGCTCGCGCGACACCTGGGGACGATGGACGCCATCGCGTCCGCCAGCACCGATGACATTCTCGCGATCCACGGCATGGGGGGCGCGATCGCCGAGTCGATGACGGCGTGGTTCGAGACTGCCGGAGCACGCCGACTCATCGAGAAGCTGCGGCGCCGCGGTCTGAACTTCGAGGAGCCGAGGCAAAGGACGACGGACGCGCTGAAGGGAATGACCGTGGTCCTGACGGGCACGCTCGAGCAGCTTTCCCGGGAGCAGGCGACGGAGCTGATCGAGGCGCATGGGGGGAAGGTGACCAGCAGCGTGTCCAGGAAGACATCGTTCCTCGTTGCCGGAGGGGACGCCGGGAGTAAACTCCAGAAGGCGCAGGAGCTCGGCGTGAAAGTGATCGATGAATCGAAACTGCTGGCCATGCTCGCGGGCGCAGAGTAGCCGCGACGGAGGATTCCGTGTCGTTCGATCTCGCTGGTAGTGACATGATCGGAGTGCCGCGCGACGCGATCGTCGCGCTGCGCGCCGCGTTGTTCCGCCAGGACAGCGCGGCGGCGGCGACGTCGCTGTACGAGGCGGGCTACGCGGGCGGTGGCGCTCTGCACGACGCGTTCACGCGCTGGTGCCGTTCGCGGAAGCTGCTGGTGCCCGAGAACATGGGCGCGCCGGAGTTCGAGCAGCACGCATCAGCATTCTTTTCCGAGATCGGACTCGGCGCGCTCCACGTCGGAACGCTGCACGATGCCGCCGTCATGCTCGACAGCACGAACTGGGCGGAAGCGGAACCTGCGGTCGCGATGCAGTTTCCGGGCTGTTACCTCACCGCGGGGATGCTGACGGAATTCCTCGGCCGAGTGGGGGGCTTACCGGTCTCCGTCCTCGAAGTCGAGTGCCGCTCGATGGGCGCCCAGCGCTGTCGCTTCGTGGTGGGAAGCGCCGAAACGATTCAGCAGGTATACGAGGCGCTGGCACAGGGGGCGTCGTACGAGACGGTGTTGGAGAATAGTGCTTAGTGCTTAGTGCTATTCTTCCGCCTCCAACGCCTCGGCGTACAGCGGATTCGCCACCAGCTCCCCATCGATCAATATCTCGCGATCCCAGGGCAGGATGATCGTGCTCTCGGTCGCGAGCGCATCGAAGTCGGGCTTGTAGTCACCCGTCCTGAACGCGACGGCGGTGCGGACTTCGGACACACCAGCGTTCGCCGCGGCGGCGACGGCGAGCCGGATCGTGTCCCCCGTGTCACATGTCTCATCAACGATGAGCACGCGCCGCCCGCGAATGTCGGCGGGAACCGAACCCAGCACGGCGGGCGTCTGACGCACCGTCTCGGCGCCGAAACGGCGGCTCACGACGATCGAGTGGAATTCACGATTCAGAATGGCTGCGATGACCGCGCCCGGGATGACACCCGCCGTCGCGATGCCCAGCACGACTTCCGGGTCATACTCGCGCGAGACCTTGAGCGCGAGTCCGCGCGACAGCTCGCCGAAAAACGGCCACTCCACATCGATGACACCCTTGGTGCGATCGAAGCTCGTGCGGCGCGGAGTCATGGCTGTAACCTACGCTAGCACCGGGCGTTGTGTCATCTTGGAGCAATCGGTAGCTTTGCGCTCGGTGCGCACCTCCGCGCGCAGCTCCGCCTGCCTTCCTTCCATCATTTCCGAGCCGCATGTCGTGGTGGAGCCGCCTGTTGGGCGGACAGTCCAGAGACCAGCGCAGTACGCGACGTGTTGACTACTTGAGCGAGGCACTCGCGCTCGAGCGGCAGGGCGATTTCGACGCGGCACTCACGTCCTATCGTCTCGCGCTCCGCGATCACCCCAACGATCCGAAAATCCTGCAGAACATCGCGATCGCCTACTCGCGTACCGGCCGGCTCGAGGAAGCGATCCGCGCCTATCGCCGTGCGCTCGAGGCCGCGCCCGAGCTCGCAGGCGCGCACTACGGGCTTGCCTTTCTTCTGTTGAAGCGCGGGGATCGCCCGGGGGCGATGGGCCATCTCACGTCGTTCCTCTCGCTCCCGCCCGCGAATGCGGAAATGGAACGATGGGTGCGGCACGCCGAGCAGACGCTCAGCGCGCTCCAGTCCGGACGCACCGACGTTCCTTCGGAGCCCCAAGCCTAGATGGCCGGCACACTCGCCGTCGTGAGCCAGAAGGGAGGCGTCGGGAAGACGACCACCGCCATCAACCTGGCCGCGGCGCTCGCTCGGCGGGGAACGCGCACGCTGCTCGTGGATGTCGATCCACAAGGCTCGGTGCGGTTCGGCCTCGGACTGCCTTCCGATGGCGGTGGCGTCGCCGAATATCTCGACGGTCGGATGGAGCTCGGCGAGATCATTCGTGCGACTGCACTCGAGTTC
>JBOHTL010000129.1:0-3127 GCA_050733735.1 Gemmatimonadaceae bacterium | reverse complement strand
GCTCGAACTCGCGCTGCAGCTCGAAACCGTGATACGCGACGCGGGTGCGCAGCACGAGCGGCGCGCGCTTCGCATTGCCGTCGAACTCGAGCTCCGGCTCACTCTCCACCGCGTAGCGGCGAATCAGCGCGAGCGGAACGTTGGTGCCTTCGATCCCCGCGCGGGGAACGCCCATCTTGTCGGCGAAGTAGCGGACCTCACCCGCGATCCCGCCCCAGTTTCCGGCGACGCTCGTCTTGGAGACGCGGACGTTGTCGCCGTTCGGCAGTTCCTCGTCGATCACGAGCGTGAACGGCATGAACTGGGCGAGCAGGTCCTGGAACCTGGCCAGCGTTCCTTCGGCGGCATTGGACATGTGCACCGGGAGCTCGAGCCCGACCGCGCGATAGATGCTCGCCATGCCGAGTGCCGCGTCTTCGATCGATTTCACGAGCACGCCGCGCTCCTCGGCCCACTCGTCGATGGTCTGTTCGTCGAACACGTGCCGCGGTAGCCCGTACACCTGTCCCATGCGGCCGGCTACCTGGTACGCTTCGGCGTACAGGTTGTACGCGGTGAGGTGGTCGCTGCCCGGCACCGTCACGCCATCGAGATCGCGCTCTTCCCGCGTCATGCGGTGCAGTGACTCGATCGACGCCGTCACGGCGAGAAATGGTATCAGCTCGTCGTCCGCGTTCACGAGCAGCTCGGCCCATGCACGATCCACGGGCATGGCCTCGACGTCACGACCATATCGGGTCAGGCGCCCCTTCTCGATGATGCCGCGCTCCTCGAGCAGCGCGAGCGCTTTCCGGTAGGCGATCTTGTCGAGCGGCACCGGCAGGTCCAGCTCATCGGCGCGAACGCCGAGCGCGGCACACGTCATCGCGACGCGCTCCGAGTCGCCCGCCAGCTGGAACTCCGGCGCGGTCGGCTTGAGCGCCGAGAAATGGATGTCGCGATCCGAGAGGATGAAGACACGGCCGCCTTCCACCCGTCCGTGCACCCGTCCGGCCATCTGCAGGATCTCGTTCGCGCCGAGGTGTTCCTGCGTGAGCACGTTGCGGCCGCGGTCGATCACGTTGAAGAAGCGCTTGTCGTCGATGACGACGGTGTCCAGCTCGCGCACGTTGAGCGCGCTCTGGCCCGCGGCGGTCATCGAAAGGAAGTAGGGCCGCTTCTCGCCTCCCTCGAGGAAAGGACGGAGGATTCGAATCGGCTCGCCGCCGTGATAGAACGCCGTGGTCACGCCGGGCGCGAAGCGTTCCACGTGAGACGCGACCTCTTCGACGCCCTTTCGCGTGGGCACGAACATGGCGACGCCGCGCCGCTCCTTGCGCACACCCGACAGGAATTTCGCGTCGAGAAACTCGAGCGGATCCTTGTCGATCACCTTCACCTGAGCGGCCCTCTCCTTGTCGAACTCGTACACCTCGAGCACGTCGGCGGAGCTCAGGTATTCACGGTAGAACGTCGGGTCGACCGTGGCCGACAGCCATATGAAGCGGCAGCCGGTGCGCTTGCCGAGCGCGAGGCACAGCTCCAGCTCCGCCGACGTCTGGTGAATCTCGTCGACGACGAGCGTATCCGTCGTGAGAATGTCGTTCTCCTCGAACCAGCGGCGCGCGATCCCCGTCGTCACGATGATCACGTTCCACGTCGGCGTCTCCGGCGTCGCTTCGCGCTCGCGGTTCACCACGCCGACCTTCAGGTCGGTGGTCTCGAGGATCTCCTCGGCGATCGGACGGATGGCGAGCGTCTTTCCCGTGCCCGTGCCCGCGACGATGCCGAATCCCTTCCCCGATCGCGCCAGCTCGCGCACGCGAGCGCCGTGATTCTTCTCGAGGAAAGTCTCGATGTGCAGTCCGAGGGCGAGCTCGATGGTCTCGCAGGCCGCGCGCGTAGGCGCGATCACGATGACACGTCCGGTGCGCGGCTCGGCGGCGACGAATGCTTCACGATCGGGCGGAAGCCACGGCTCGTGGATCTTGCGATGCGAAGTCACGCGGGGCGCAGGTGCAAGGATGGCGCCTGAGTGCGCCTGCGCGAAAACGGCCGAACTGCTGTTACGGCCGTCGCAACGGGAAGGACGGCTTCTTCTTGGTTGGCGACTTTCCGGGCGCGAAGCCCTTCACCGGCGGCGTAGTCTTGGTGGTGCGTCCGGTGCTGTCGGGACGCTTCGTCTTCGCATCGACAAAGTCGTCGCCGAAGACCACGCGCCCCTTCGCCGGGCGGTTCCGCACCGCGCTCGCACAGTCCGTTGGCGCGGGCTGCTGCGCCGCCGGAACGTCGTCCAGCCAGATGCGGCACATACCGGCGGGCGGCCGCATGTTCCGCGGGATGTCGTCGTTGCGGCCTTTCTCCTGGCCGCGCCCTCGTCCCCCCGCCTGCGCCTCGAGCGCGCCCGGCGTACCGAACGCGACGACTCCGATCAACAGTGCAACCGACAGCTTCATGTGATCGTGTGATAGGCAGGCCAGGTGCCAGTGGTAGCGCCGAGCTAAGTGTGCAAATTACAGGCACTTACAAAGTGAAGCGGGCGCATCGTCCTGTCAAACTGTCCCCGTGGCGGGAATCCGATGTCCTTAATCACCAAAGCTTATACCCGTCTCGCGGGCGGTTTTCACCACGTCGTGGTCCAGGTCGACTCGCTTCGCCTCCAGCAGCACTTCCTTGATCGGAACAGTGACGATGTGGGGTGACTGCAAGGCAACCATGTGCCCCCACTTCTCCGCTTCCACCGCGCGCACCGCGGCTGCCCCAAAGCGCGTCGCCAACAGACGGTCGTAGCCCGTCGGCTGGCCACCGCGCTGGATGTGGCCGAGGACGAGGGAGCGCGTCTCCTTTCCCGTCATCGTCTGCAGGTCGTACGCGATGCGGCCGCAGATGCCTCCGACGCGACGATCCTGACCAGGCATGGACGGTCCCAGAATCGATTCCTGTCCGCCCTTCGGCTTTGCACCTTCCGCGACGACGACGATCGAGAACCTCCGGCCTGCGCGGTCGCGTGCGCGAATCTTGTCGGCGACCTTCGACATCTCGTACGGGATCTCCGGGATGAGGATGACGTCGGCGGTGCCCGCGAGCCCCGAGTGCAGCGCGATGAATCCCGCGTGGCGGCCCATCACCTCGATGACGATCACGCGAT
>JBOHTL010000128.1:0-13837 GCA_050733735.1 Gemmatimonadaceae bacterium | reverse complement strand
TCGGGATGTGGGAGCACCGCAAGCTCTCCAAGACCTACAAGACCATCGTCGTGCGACGCGTGGTCGATGCGCTCGGCGACGGTCTGTCGTACAGCGCCGACTCGCGCTTCACGAAGCGGGATTTCCTCGACATGGACCTCTTCAATCTCCGCTGCGAGCAATGGCGCGCGGAGGACGAGGTCTGCGGCCGGAAGAACGCCGTCAGCTACTCGATCCTCGAAGCCAAGGCCACGCGCACGGAGGGATCCGGAAAGAACCGCCGCACCATCACGATCTTCAAGGGCGTCATCGTCCGGTTGGACTTCAACAAGCATTTTCAGGGGCACACGGTCGTCGTTCCCAACAGCGAGAGCCAGATTCTGGGCGGTCTCTTCGGCGAGTCGTCGTCGCGGCGCCGGAAGAATCTGTGTCGCATGGAGAACGTCGAGTTCGAGGACGCGTACAGCGTCTACGCGACCGATCAGCAGGAGGCGCGCTACATCCTGACGCCCAAGCTGATGGAGCTCATCATGCGGACGCGCGCGACACTGAGCGACGGCCTGCGCGTCTCCTTTCACGACAATTCCGTGTTTCTCACCCTTCCGGGGATGGGCGACCGGTTCGAGGTCAAGCTGTTCGGACGCGCCGTCACCCCTGAGAACATCGTCGGCGAGCTGGTGGAAGTGGTGCGGCTCGCCGACCAGCTGGTCGAGACGCTCGACCTCGAGACCCGGATCTGGACCCGCGTGTGACGGCTGGAGGCGCGCAACGGTGATGCGATGCCGGTGAAGCGCTTCGACGCGCGGACGCTGCGCGCAATCGACGCGACAAAGTATTTCCACATTCGTTGCGGGACGGCTCACCGCTACATTGGCATCTGGGTCGTCGTCGTGGACGGACGAGTGTTCGTGCGACCCTGGAACGACAAGCGAAGTGGATGGTATCGCGCCTTTCTCGCCGAGCCGCTGGGCAGCGTGAAGGTCGGCGAGCGCGAGGTTCGCGTGCGGGCCCGAAAGGCTCGGGGCGAAAGGCTCAACGATGCCGTCGATCGAGCGTATTCGGGAAAGTACACCACGAAAGCGAACCTCAGGTATGTCAGGGGTTTCGCCACAGCCAAGCGAAGAGCCAGCACCCTGGAACTGCTCCCGCGTCTGCCGTCGAAGGTTTCCTGACCTCTCCCACCTCTCCGGACATGACCCCAGACAAGCGATCGACCCTTCTCGGCCGGCTTACCGCCGCGAGTTTCACGTTGAATGCGATCCTCCACACGGCTGGCTACTCGACCGCGACGAACATGGCGGGCGGTGACGCAGATCTGCGCGCCATGGTCGCTGTGCTCTGGCTGGCCTTCGGTGCTGGCGCGATCTCTCTGGCGCTGATCGCCCTCGCGTCGGCGCGAGCGCCGCGCCCATCGCGCCGAAACGTATACCTGCTCGCGGCCATATTCCCGCTCGCGACATCCATCCTCATGCTGAGCTTCATGGGATACATGTTTCCCGTCGCGCTTCTCGGCATCACCGGCGCGCTGGCGATCGCAACCGGGGTGACGTCACCGGCATCCGACGTCACCACCCATGCCTGACGCCATCGTTCTCGACCGCGTCCGCAAGAATTTCGGCGATTTCGTCGCCGTCAACGACCTGTCGCTCCGCGTGCCGCGTGGATCGATCTACGGGTTCCTCGGACCGAATGGGGCCGGCAAGACGACGACGATCCGGATGATGATGAGCATTTTTTATCCGGACGCCGGCAGCATCACGATCCTGGGCGAGCCCAACTCCGAGATCATCAAGGATCGCATCGGCTATCTGCCCGAGGAGAAGGGCTTGTACAAGAACATGAAGGCCATCGACCTCGTCACCTACTTTGGCCGGTTGAAGGGAATGTCCAGAGCGGATGCGAAGGCCAGGGGCACCGAGCTGCTGTCCCGTTTCGGTCTCGGAGACTGGATCGACGCGAAGGCGAAGGCGCTGTCCAAGGGCATGGGACAGAAGGTGCAGCTGCTCGCCACGCTGATGCACGATCCCGAGCTGCTCATCCTCGACGAGCCTTTTTCGGGACTTGATCCTGTGAATACGGAAGTCGTCCGCGACCTGATTCTCGAGATGCGGCGCGCCGGCAAGACGGTCATCTTCTCCACGCACGTCATGGAGCACGCGGAGCAGATCTGCGACGACGTCGTCCTGATCAACAAGGGACGCGTGCTCATCGACGGGCCAATCACGAAGGTCCGCTCGTCGGGCGGGAGCACCATCCAGCTGGACTACGACGGCGACGGCTCGATCCTGAAGACACTGACTGGCGTGACGCGCGTCAATGATGCCGGCAAGCACGCCGAGTTCGTCCTCGCGCCCGATACGGAGCCGGACGACCTCCTGAAGCAGATCGTCGGGCGGGTGAAAGTGCGGCGCTTCGACACGCGCGAGGCCTCGCTGCACGAGATCTTCGTGCGCGCCGTGGGAAGCGACACAACGATGCGGGGAGAATAGCCATGCGGAAGCCGTTTCTCATCGCCCAGCGCGAGATCGTGGAGCAGGTCAAGACCAAGGGTTTCTGGATCGGGATTCTGCTCTTCCCGATCATCATCGTCCTGGCGATCGGCGCGCCCATCTACATCGAGCGCGCCAAGAGCGTTCGCACGTTCGCGGTGCGCGATTCGTCCGGCTGGCTGGCGGAGGCGGTCGCTCGTGAGTCGCGCGCCTCGGATACCCGGCGACTCCTCCTCGAGGCACAGCGCCGCCAGCTGCAGAACGATGATCTGGAAACGCTGCCGCCGGTGCTCCGCGCGCTGGCGCCCGTCGTCGCGAAGCTGCCGCCGTCGCAGCTCGACAGCGCATCGCGCGCGCTCGCGTTCGGCGACGGTACGTCCCTCTCGAACCTCAGCGACCCCAATCGCGCGACGATTCTCGCCGTACAGCAGGAGTACCGCGCCTGGTTCGACACCGCCTCGGCGGGGACGATTCGCGCCATCTCGACCGGGCCATCGCGCGCGAAATACGCGCGGGTGCCCGCCACGGGTGATCTCAACAGACGCGTGGCCGACGGGGAGCTGTTCGCGTACCTGGAGATCGGCCGAGACCCGGTGAAGGACAATTCAGGAATGGTGTACGTCTCGCGCAACCTCACCGACGACGACCTGAAGAACTGGTACGAGGCGCAGGCCACGGAGCTCGTGCGACAGCGTCGTCTGGCGCAGGAGGGGATCACGTCCCAGACCGCCGCATGGCTCGGCACGTCGACGGAATTCACCGAACGCACGGTGTCGGAGTCGGGAGAGCAGGCGGCCGTCGGCATGCGCGACCGGCTGCGACAGAACGCCCCGATGGTCTTCGTCTACATCCTCTGGATCTCGATCTTCTCGATCACGCAGGGGTTGCTGATGAGCACCATCGAGGAGAAATCGACCCGCATCTCGGAGGTGCTGCTTTCGTCGGTGTCACCCGTTCAGCTCATGGCGGGGAAGATCATGGGCGTCGCCGGCACCGGGCTGATGATGATCCTTACCTGGGTCCTCACGGCGCTCGTGGCGACGAAATACGTCCCGGCGATGCTCGGCGCGCCGGCGGGGCAGTCGGATTTCTCCGCCCTCCTCACCGACCCACTGCTCCTCACGTCGTTCGTCATCTACTTCCTGCTCGGATATCTGCTGTATTCGGCGATTCTCATCGGCATCGGCTCCGTGGTGAACACCATTCAGGAAGCGCAGGCGCTGATGATGCCGATCATGATGATGCTGATGCTGCCCCTCTTCGCGATGGTGCCGATCGGTCGCGATCCGAACAGCACCTTCGCGAAGGTGATGTCGTACATCCCGACCTTCACGCCGTTCGTCATGATGAACCGCGCGGCGGCCCCGCCGTCGCTGTTCGAGTACGTGGCGACGACGCTCCTCCTGCTCGCGGCGATCGCGCTCACCCTGTGGGCCTCGGCGAAGATCTTCCGGATCGGAATCCTGATGACGGGCAAGCCGCCGAAGATTGGCGAGATCGTGCGGTGGGTCCGCACGCCGGCTGGCGTCGTGCCGGGCCGTCGCGAGCTCTGAGTTCTGCGCGCGTCGCTGGGTTGCGTCGCGCCAGTCGAGATCCGCGTTTTTTGATCTCGGATGGGACGGAAACGGCGGATTCCGTCGGATCACTGCGTAACCACGATTGGTTTGTGAACTGCGTGAGAGCGATTAACGGTCTCCCGCAGTTCACAAATAATACGGGGTTACGCCTCAGCCGCCTGATCCGATGTTCCCGCCCTGATCCGAGATCAACTGCAGATGTCTGCGTCACGCCGGCGCCAGTCTAGCGCGGAGGCCGTCGCCGGCGACGCCCGGATGAAGATCGAGTGGATTCGCGGGCCGCGTGCGAGGCGCGACGCTCCTCGTTCGCCGCGCGGTTGGCGCGCTCCAGCTGGCGTCTGGCGCGGTGAGCCGCCAGGCGCTCGCCGACCGGAACCTCGAGGCGCGCCTCCGGCTTCGCGCTGTAGTTGAAGTCCGGCAGTGTCACGCGCGGGAGCGCGCGGCCGATCGCGCGCTCGATGGTCTTGAGCTCCGCTTCCTCCTGCGGTGAGACGAAGGTGAACGCCTCGCCCGTCAGCTCGGCGCGTGCCGTCCGCCCGACGCGATGGATGTAGTCCTCGCTCTGCACCGGAACGTCGAAGTTCACCACATGACCCAGCGCCTCGACGTCGATGCCGCGCGCCGCGATGTCCGTCGCGACCAGAATCCGGTAGCGCCCCGTCTTGAATCCGTCGAGCGCGTCCTCCCGCTGCTTCTGCGAGCGGTTTCCGTGAATGCGGGCCGCGTTGACGCCACGCTTCGTGAGGTACTCCCAGAGGCGATTGGCGCGATGCTTCGTTCGCGTGAACACCAGCGCCTCCTGCATCAGCCCACGCTCGAGGAGGGTGAAGAGCAGCGCCGACTTGAGCTCCTGCGGCACCGGATACACCGCCTGGGTGATCCCGTGCGCGGGCGCCGCCTTGCGCTCCAGATTGATCGTCACCGGATTGTGGAGCATCTCGCGCGTGAGCGTGAGGATCGGCGGCGGCATCGTCGCGCTGAAGAACAGCGTCTGACGCTTGTGCGGCAACTGGCGCAGCACGCGTCGGATGTCCGGCAGAAACCCCATGTCGAGCATCCGGTCGGCCTCGTCGAGCACGAGGTGCTCGATCCGGTCGAGCTTCGCGTACGAGTGCGTCAGGTGGTCCAGCAGGCGTCCCGGCGTCGCCACGATGACGTCCACCCCGGCGCGGAACGCATGCTCCTGGGGCGCCATGCCCACGCCGCCGTAGACCGCGGCGGCGGTGATCGGCGTATGCACGGCGACGTCGTTCAGCTCAGCCAGGATCTGCGCGGCGAGCTCGCGCGTGGGAGTGAGAATCAGCGCGCGCGTCGTTCGGCGCGGCTTGGCGAGCAGCTTGTTCAGAATCGGCAGCAGGAATGCCACCGTCTTGCCGCTTCCCGTCATGGCGCAGGCGAGCACGTCGCGCCCTTCCATGGCGGGCGGTATCGCGTCCGTCTGAATCGGGGTTGGGCGAGCGAAGCCGAGGTCCCTGATCCCGGCCATCAACGTCGGATCCAGCTTGAGTGAACCGAATGGCATGAGGTGAACGGTAGCTGGAAAGCCGGTCGAAGACGCAGCCCATCGTGCATAGATTCCCCGTCGCGAACCCTTCCTCGGGAGCACCTCCATGGCAGAGCTTCTCGTCCTTCGGCTCATTCACATTCTCGGCGGGCTGTTCTGGGTTGGCGCCGGTCTCTTCACGACCTTCTTTCTCGCGCCTGCGCTGAAGGCGTCGGGCCCCGCGGTAGCTGGCCCCATCATGGCCAACTTCCAGAAGCGCCGCATGATGACCGTGATGCCCATCGTGGCAACGCTCACGATACTCTCCGGTCTGCGACTCATGTGGATCGTCTCCGCGGGGGATTCGCGCTGGTTCGTCCGTGGCCCCGGCCACGCCTACTCCGTGAGCGGCGCGCTCGCGATCCTCGCATTCCTGATCGGGCTCTTCGTTGCGCGGCCCGCCATGGCCAAGGCCGGAAGACTTGGCCAGAGCGCCGCATCCGACGGCGCGTCGAAAGAGATGCTCGCCGGCGAGATCGCGAAGCTGCAGAAACGCGCGGCGATGTCGACGGGAATCGCGACGACCTTTCTGGTTCTCGCCGCCGCCGGGATGGCAATCGCGCGCTATCTATGATCGCGCTGTACCGGCGCGTCGATTACGCCATCACCGTCTGGATGGCGCGCAACGGCGTGCGCCTGCTCCGCGTCAGCCTGGGCGTCGTCTTTTTCTGGTTCGGGATCCTGAAGTTCTTCCCGGGGCTGAGCCCCGCAACGGAGCTCGCCACCCGCACCATCGAGGTGCTCACCTTCGGCGCGCTCTCGCCTTCGACCGCGATCGACATCCTCGCTGCGTGGGAGACGTTGATCGGGCTCGGCCTGATCACCGGTGTGGCGATGCGCGCGACGCTTGCCCTGCTCTTCGTCCAGATGCTGGGCACCGTCACGCCGATCTTTCTGTTCCCCGAGCTCGTGTTCACACGCGTCCCGTATGCGCCGACGCTCGAGGGTCAGTACATCATCAAGAATCTCGTGCTGATCAGCGCGGCGATCGTGATCGGCGCGACCGTGCGCGGCGGCGGGCTGGTCGCGAGCCCGATCGTCGCGAGACTGGACGACTCGAAGAGAAAGAAAGAAAGTAAGAACGATTGAAGGATTGAAGGATTGAAGGTTTGAAGGATTGAAGGGTTGAAGACCTCGATCGCTTTCATCCTTCAATCTCTCAATCGTTCAATCCTTCAATCCTTCTCTACGTCGCAGCGTGCGCCGCGTTGTCCACGATCTCCATCGCGCCACTCTCGTGTGCGCAGTGTCCGCAGCAGTAGTACGTGCCGCTTGCTTCAACGCCGTGTCCGATGATCTTGCAGCCGCAGTGCTCGCACTCCGGCGCCACCTTGTGGATCGCGCATTCGAAGCTGTCGAACGTGTACGTCTTGCCCTGTGCGGTGGTCACCTGGAATGCCCGGTGATAGTCGTTGCCGCAGACGTCGCATTTGGCCATCGATTCCTCCTGGCGAGTTACAAGCCGCAGGTTTGAGGCCGTGAGACGGCCGACGTCGCCGATGGCGTGAGCCATGCTCTGCGTTTGGCGCATGCGCTCCATTCGACGTACGATCCTTTTCTCCGCGATGATCGGGGCGTGTTCGCAGCCTACACCTCAGGACGCCGCGATCGCGCGCACCGCGTCGCAGGACCGCGCTGCTGAGGTGCCGGACAGCATCGGCGATCTCATCCAGTCGCGTGTGCCGCCCGCGGTCGCCGGAGACACCGGCTGGGCGTACCAGCAGCAGGCAGCGGCGGACATCGACGGCGACGGAGACGAAGAAACCGTGGTCGTGCTGTCCGACGTGATGCTCGATGCTTCAGGCCGCCCGATGTGGGAAGATGGGCACCGCTGGCAGGTGTATGTGCGCGAAGCCGACGGGCGCACGACTCGGTTGTACGCGCGCTTTCTGCCGAACGGAAAGCTCACCGCAGAAATGGTGGCGCCGCCGAGTGGAACGGCGCTCGGAGTCGTTCTTCTGGAGCAGACGCCTCATCACCTCGGCGTCTACGAGTTCCGCTATCGCGGTCAGGATGATGTCGACGTGTATCGTCGACTGGACCGCGATCTCGATCCGCGACAATTCATCGGTTCGCCCCGGCCCTGACCTACTCCTCGTCAGTGAGCCGCTCGACGTCAGCCCGGTTCTCCTCGATGAGCTTCCCTATCTGACGCGCTCGCTCCACGCCGCCCAGGCCGACGTCCTCGACAGCACCACCGAGTCGCACATCGTCGCGAACGTAATCCTCCCCCGCCGGATCGGCGCGCAGCTCTTCTACATCGGCTTGTTTGACCTTGAAGTGACCTGACTTGTCCCGACCGTTGTGCGGTTTGTGGCGCTCAGACATTGCGTGAGTTCCTCCTGTGCGCACCGGGGTCGCAAGGAGCAGGCCGACGGTCGCACCATGCGTGATCGATCGCCATGGCACGCCGACTGCGCGACCATCGTGTCTCAACGGAGATCACAAATGGCAAACGATCGCGGCAATCGTGACAGATTTCGTGACAACGACGACGCGCGCGACACGCTCGCGCCCGACGACCGCGCTGGCATTCGTCCCGATACGAAAAACGAAGCGCGCGGCGACGCTCGTGAAGCAGGAGGGAACACTGCTCGCGACACAGACGCGGATCCCACGGGCCCCGAAGGGAACGACAGGACCCGACGGCCGAATCGAGAAGACGAGAGCTGACGGATTGACGAGGCGTTCCGCGCTCAGGCCGATTCGCTAGCTTTTGTGTGTGAGCGATCCCGATAAGCCCGAGGCGGTGTGGACCAACGCGCCGACCGCCAAGGAGCGAAATGCCCTCCAGCGCGAGGTCGTTGCGCTGCTCGATGAGCTCGCGCCTGAACGGGTGCTGTCGCGCGGAGAACCGCTGCGGCTTCCCATAGAGCAGCATCGAACACCAGAAGGCTGCATCCTCCAGGCTCCGACGGCGGCATTGTCGGTCTCCTGGTTTGCAGGCGGTGGCGGCGACCGCAAGCTCGGCGAGCTGCGCATCATCGTATGGCGTGGCGTCTTGTCGCGGCGAGGCAGTCCAGTCCGTCGTGAAGCCGCCTCGGTCGTCCGAGAGCTGGTGTTTCATCCCGTCGAGCGGCCGACGTCCGACAAGGTGTGGCGCGACGCGAGCGCTGCGGAGTACGACACCCCTTCGCTCGCGTCGATATGTCTTTCCCTGCTCAAGGAACAGGTCGAAGGCTGAGCGCTACCAGCCGGCGCGGTTCGCGTGCTCGACCGTCGTCGTCTTCGGCAGCATGAACTCCAGTGCGCCGAACATGCCGTACATGAGCTTCGTCCTGACGTCGATGTCGCCCGTCTCCAGCTCCAGCTTGAGGAGACGCAGGATCTCGCGCCACGTCTTGCCCACGTTCTTGTACATCCTGTGCGCCTCGGTCCAGCGCGTGTGCGTCAGCGTGACTCGACAACGGCCACCGGGAAGGTCCGACAGCTTCCACGTGACCAGCGTCGGATCGTCGGAGCTCATCGTGAACTTCCAGGTGTGCGAGAACTTGACCGGAGGGCTGATCTCGATGATCTCGCCCACGACGAACACGCGCTTCCTGCTCGGGCTGTAGTACCGGAGCTTGCTCCCCGGTCTCATCGCGGACTCGAGGACGGTGTTGCTCGAGGCGCGTTGCACCGCGCCGGTCTTGGTGATCTCGCGCCAGACGCGGTCGAGCGGCGCATCGATCTCGATCGAGAGAACCTGGTCCGGGAGAGGTTTGGCGGGGGTGGACACGTGAAGAAGGTTTGAAGGTTTGAAGGTTTGAAGGTTGGGGGGTCGGTTCAGCCCGCGTGCTTGCGGCTCCGCGCCGGAGCTTCGGCTTCCATCGTCCCCTTGAGCGCGACGAGCGACTCGGCCCAGGGCTCCTGATAGCGGCTGACCCAGCGGTGATAGATGCGCTGGATGGGAACGGGATTGAGGTAGTTGAGGCGCACGCGTCCCTGGCGTCGGTGCACGACGAGATCGGCCTCCTCCAATACGCCGAGATGCTGCATGACGGCGAAACGCGACAGGTCACGAAATTCCTCCGCGATCGCGCCCGTCGACATCGGACCGTCGCTCAGGAGATCCAGCACCCGCCGGCGAACGGCACTGGCAAGTGCGCGCCACACGGGGTCGAGGTCGTCGGCTGACATAGGTGATATTATTGTCACATATCCCGCGGAGCGCAAGAGGCCGATCGTGAATCCAGTGCTCCACGCGGTCCGTAGGTATCGCATGAGCGAGCAACCAGACGGCCAAGACACCCCGAAGCAGCCCGAGTCGACCCCGCAGCGCGCTCTTCCGGCCAGGACGGGTCGCCGCCGCGGCGGGCGGCTTGGCGAGTGGGTCGGCCGCACCCTGGACATCGTCGAGATGATGGCCGACGCGACGCGGGAAACGCTGCTCAGGAAGAGATGACGGTCAAACGCCTGTAAGCAACTCCGCAATTTTCTGCATCGTGTTCCAGTTCCGGCCGGTGCCCGCGTTCCCGCCCAGATGCTTTGCCATCAGTGACGCCGTGAGACGCGAGCGGCCGATCCCGTCCGGATAGTAGACGTACAACTCCCGGTCGACTGCGCGTACCTTCTCACTTCCCGGAATCGCTCGCTGCAGCGCCGCCACCCGGTCCGCCGGAAGTTTCTGCCGGCCACACGCGACCACGAGATGACCGGGATCCTTCTTCGCTTCGGCAGCAAAGGGATTCGCGTCGATGATCTTCGCCCATTCGCTGGCGGCGCGAACGAAGATCTCCGTATTCACGCCGCATGTGTCGGCGACCGCTTTCTCCAGCAGACGCTCGAGCTCCGCCGGATTCCGACGCTTCGGATCCTCGAACACGAGGTTACCGCTCTGCAACAGCGTCTTCGCATTCGCGAAGCCGAGTTCCTCCGCTAAGTCGCGGAGATCCGCCATGGCAACCTTGTTGTGCGGTCCGAGATTCACGGCACGAAGAAGAGCGACGCAGCGGGTCATGACCTGAACGAGTGAGGGTGTTCTGTCGCACCGGATTCTATATTCGACCCCGTGACTCGCGCCTCCTCCGTCCTCGCCGCCGTCTTCCCTGCACCGCACGCGCCTCTGGAGCTTCGCGAGTTCGCGCGCCCGGACCTGGACCCGGGTGCGGCGATGCTGAGCACAACGTTTTCGGAGGTGTGCGGTACCGACGTGCACCTCCATCATGGACGGCTCGCGGGCGTGCCGTATCCGATCATTCCTGGCCACGTCTCCGTCGGCGTCGTCGCCGCGACTCGCGGCACGCTTACCAGCGCGGCGGGCGAGGCGATTCGGGAGGGCGATGTCGTGACCTTCCTCGACGTTCACGGCGCCTGCGGGCACTGCTATCACTGCCTCGTCGCGAACCAGCCGAACCGTTGCCCGTCGCGACGCGTGTACGGCATCACGATGTCCGCGAATGACGGCCTGCTGGGCGGCTGGTCGCAGGGCATCTACATGAAGCCCGGCGTGAAGATGATCCACCTCCCGCGCGGTCTGGACGCCGAGACGTTCATCGGGGGCGGGTGTGGGATCGTGACGTCGCTGCACGCGGTGGATCTCGCGCAGCTTCGTTTGGGCGAGAGCGTTGCCGTGCTCGGCGTAGGACCGGTCGGACAATCGGCGGTCGCGCTCGCGTCGTTGTCCGGTGCTGGCGAGATCGTCGCCGTGGACGGGGTGGCGGATCGGCTGGCGTTCGCGCGTCGCATGGGAGCGACCCAGACAGTGATCCTCGAGCTGCCGCGACCTGAGCGTCTGTCACGAATCCATGCACTCACGGGTGGACGCGGCGTCGACGTGGTGATCGAAGCGAGCGGCCATCCCGACGCGGTGAGCGAAGCGCTCGACCTCGTGCGTGACGGCGGCCGGGTGGTGGTGTGCGGCCACTACACCGACAACGGGCCCGTGGAAATCCACCCGCACTGGCAGATCAACCGCAAGCACGTCGAGCTGCGCGGATGCTGGGGTTCCCGGTACGAGCATTTCCATCGCGCGGTCGAAATCGCGGCGCGGTTCGGGGGCGTGAAGCCCTGGCGCGAGATGGTGAGCGCGCGCTACTCCCTGGCTGACGCGGACAAGGCGCTCGACGCGGTGGCCACGCGAAAGGCCGTGAAGGCGGTGATTGTACCGTGAGTGGGGCGTGTGCAAGTCGCCGGTGCTCCAGCGTCTCCCATAGACCCCTATTCCAGGAGCCCGCACGTGTCTCGCATTGCCATCCTGCGCGGCGTTCCGGCCGCGGCCCGTAATCCGCTCGCCGCGATCGGCACGCTGATCATTCTCGCCTTCGTCGTCCTGTCCAACCATTCCCTGGCTTCGCGCGGAGAGGTGGCGCAATCGTATCCGGCGAGCACCGCCAGCGACATGGCGGCCCCTCCGAGGGCCGCTGCCGCGCCCGAGGCGGATTTTTCGGCGCGGGGAATGACGCGCCAGGGCCGTGTTGCCGGTGTTCAGGTCACCGGCGTCGGGTCGAGCGGCGTTCAGCTGCCGACGCAGCTTCCGGTGACGCCGGATGCGTTGATCATCCGCAACGGCCATGTCGTGGTCGAAGTCGACTCGCTGGAGCCCGCGATCGAACGCGTGCGCCAGCTGGCCATCTCCCTCGGCGGCAGCATCGGCAACCTCTCGATGCACCTGGGGGAGGCGCAGGTCCGCAGCGCGACGATCGAGATGAAGGTTCCGGCGGCGCGGTTCGACGACGCGCTCACCGGTCTGCCTCCCATCGGTGACGTCGAGCAGAGCAACGCCACCGCACAGGACATCGGTGAGGAGTTCGTCGACATCAGCGCACGCGTCGCCAACGCCAAACGTCTCGAACAGCGCCTCATCGATCTGCTGGCGAATCGCACCGGCCGGCTCGACGACGTTCTGGCCGTGGAGCGGGAGCTCGCGCGGGTGCGCGAAGAGATCGAGCGCTACGAGGGGCGGCTGCGCTTTCTCAGCTCGCGAGTCGCGACGAGCACCATCGTCGCAGTGCTGCATGAACCCAGGCCGCTGGTTGCGTCGACCCCGGGCACGAACATCATCGCCGAAGCGTTCCGCGACATGTGGCGGAACTTTGTGGGCTTTATCGCGACGATGATCGAGTCGCTCGGACTTCTGATTCCGGTCGCTGTTCTGGCGTGGATTGCATGGCGTGCGACGAGACGCTGGCGCTCCGCGACTGCCGGATCGCCCGCTCCATCGCCCCTTCGAGATACACCTGCGTGAGCCCCTGCGCCCAGTACAACAGATCCATGCGTTTGGGCTGCTCAGTCTCCCGTCCGGTGCGGATGGCCCCGCGGTCGTTCGTGCCGGTCGGGAGGAACTCGATCCACCCTTCCCAGAGCGCGTCTTCACAGATCTGACCCCAGACGCGGGGATGCCAGTCGCATCCGTCGCTGTCACGAAGTGTCGTGTCGAACTCGACCAACAGCTCTGCCATTGTTGCTCCCGTGGGTCCGGCTTGTTGTATTTGCAACCAAAGCGCCAGTAGACAGGAAAAGGGCTCCTTTCACGAGGAGCCCTTTCGTCTATCTGTCAAACCCTCAACCCTTCAAGCGCTGCTGCTTACGGTTGAACGCCGGACAACTGGTTCACCGTCGCCGCAAGCTTGCCCAGCTTCGCCGAGCAGGCACCGCCCGCAGACTGCGCGTCCGTCGCCACTCTCTCGAGAGCGCTCCGCCGCTCGCCCCCCGTGGCGCGTTCGGCCGCCGCGATGCCGTTACGAAGACCTGTGATCCGGCTGCCATCGACGCAGCGCTGGCGCTCGAGCTGGTCCACATACGCCTTCGCGAGCGGGAAGCTCGGCGGGAAGCTGAACATCGGCTGCCCCTGCGCGTTGAACTGGTCGAAACGCACCGTCCTGGCCGCGTCGATCTCGTTCTGCGTGAGATGCTCACTCGGCGTCAGCTCCATCACGTCGAAGCCGCGCGAGATCTCGGAGCTGTAGATCGCGCCGTTGTACCAGTACGTCGACCACGCGCCGCCGCTGCCCTGCCGGGCGGAATCCACCGGTCCGCGATCGAAGAACGCGATCTCGTAGGGACGCTTGGGATCCGTTCAGTCGAAGACGGAGATGCCGCCCTGATACCATGCCTGCACCAGGATGTCGCGCCCGGGAATCGGGATCAGCGTGCCGTTGTGGGCCACGCAGTTCTCATTCGCCGTCTGCGGCGCCGGCAGCTTGTAGTAGCTCTTGAACGCCATCGTGCTGCCGGACAGCGTGAAGATCGCGTTCGCTCCCCACTCGGGCTTATCCGTCGGCCGGCAGCGGGGTTGCAGGCCACCGCCCCACTCGTCGGTGAACAGG
>JBOHTL010000127.1:0-5914 GCA_050733735.1 Gemmatimonadaceae bacterium | reverse complement strand
ATCTCGGGGGCGCCGGCACAGGCGTCATGACGAGGCTCGTGGAGCCCATAACGTTTCGATTTGCCGATGACGTGAAAGGAGAAATCGAGCGGCCCGTCGCGGCGGTGCCCGCCGTGGCGGTGACCATCGATCAGCGTGCCCAGTTCGCGCCGGCAAACGTCGACATCGATCGTCAGCTCCAGGTGTCGATCCGCAGTGTGGATCCGGAGCCGGATACGGTCAGGGTGGTGCTCGTTCTGCCGGAGGGGCTGAGCACGGACTCCGCTGAACGCGTGGTTCCATTCACGCGGTATGCTCAGACGCGCGTGCTCTCATACCGCGTCCGCGGCCGTCTGTCGGCAGGAACGCATTCGATTTCAGCGTTTGCCGTCGCTGGTCGCGACACATTCGATCTCGGCTATCAGATCGTCGACTACGATCATGTCCGGCGACAGCGTGTCTATCGCCGAGCCAGGGTCGCGGTGACCGCACTCGACGTCGTTGTGCCGACCGCACTGCGCGTCGCATACGTGGCCGGCGTGAGCGACAACGTCGCGCCCGCCCTCCAGCAACTCGGCGTTCCCGTCACGATGATCCCGGCGACCGACGTCGCCACCGCCGATCTGGCGCGGTTCACGGCGGTCGTGATTGGCCCGCGCGCCTACGACGCCAATGAGAATCTTGTGGCTGCCAATCCAGGACTGCTGGCCTTCGCGCGAGGCGGCGGCACTCTCGTCGTTCAATACGGCCAATACGAGATGACGCGGCCGGGCGCGATGCCATATCCGATCACGATCGACCGGCCGCACGACCGCGTGACGCACGAAGAGGCGCCAGTCACAATCCTCGACGAGAACGCGCGCGTGCTGCGCGAACCGAACCGAATCACGCAAGCGGACTTCGCCGGCTGGGTGCAGGAGCGGTCGCTATACATGCCGCGCACCTTCGACGAGCGTTACACTCCGGTGCTGGCGATCAGCGATCCTGGCGAACCGCTCAATCGGGGGGGCATTCTCATCGCGCCTCTCGGACGCGGCACCTACGTGTACACGACGCTTGCGTTCTTCCGTCAGCTTCCCGCCGGCGTGCCAGGGGCCGCGCGTCTGTTCGTGAATCTCCTCAGCGCAGGCCTGCCCTCGAATCAGTGAACGAGAGCGATCGCATGGATCCGGAGCGCGCGAACGTGCGGCGCACCCTCGTCAGAGTGATGACGATGCAGGCGGCGGCGCTCCTGCTTCTCTGGTGGCTGCAGGCAACGTTCGCTCCGTAAGGCATGCATCCGATCAATTGGGCAATCGTCATCGCGTACCTCGCGTACGTCATGTACGACGGTGTGCGCCGGTCGCGAAACACAAAGACGATCGAAGGCTATTTCCTCGCGAGCCGCAGTCTGCCGTGGTGGGCCGTGGGTCTCTCGGTCATGGCGACCCAGCTGTCGGCCATCACGATGATCGGCACCACGGGACAGGGCGCGACCGACGGGATGCGCTTCATCCAGTTCTACTTCGGCCTGCCGATCGCGATGGTGATCCTCGGCGTCACGCTCGTGCCCTTTCTCCATGGCGCGCGGGTGTACACGGCGTACGAGTACCTGGAGCAGCGATTCGACGCGAAAACGCGGTCGCTCACCGCCTTTCTGTTCCTGCTGTCCCGGGGCATGTCGTGCGGCACGATCATCGCCGCGCCCGGCGTGGTCTTCTCGGCGGTGTTCGGGTGGAATCTGCCGTTGAGTGTCGCGATGATGGGCATTCCCACGGTCATCTACACGATGATCGGTGGTGTACAGGCGGTCACGTGGGTCGATGTGAAGCAGATGTTCCTCATCGTCGCAGCGCTGCTGGCGATCATTGTCGTGCTGCTCGTCCAGATTCCGGTCGCTCCCTCGGAGGCGCTGACCATCGCGGGCGCCGCCGGACGGATGCAGACGTTCGATTTCTCCTTCGACCTGAGCAACACCTACACATTCTGGTCCGGAATCATCGGCGGCACCTTCTTGATGCTGTCGTACTTCGGCACGGACCAGAGCCAGGTGCAGCGGTATCTCACGGCGCGGTCGGTGGACGAGGCGCGCAGCTCGCTGCTCATGAGCGCGTACTGGAAGATTCCGCTGCAGGCGCTGATTCTGCTCGTCGGCGTGCTGGTCTTCGTGTTTTATCTCTTTCAGCGTCCGCCGCTGCTCTTCAATCCGGTGCATGAGCGCGCCGTGCAGGAGCAGGCTGGCGAGCAGTACTCGGCGCTGCAGACGCGCTTCGCGGTAGAGTACGACGCTCGCAACGCGGCGGCGCGCAACCTGGCCAACGCCGACGACGCATCGCTCTCGAACGCCAAGGCTGCGCTGCGCGCGTCCGAGGCCAGCGTGTCGGCCACCCGAACAGAAGCGCTCGCGCTGGCGGAATCCGTCACCGGACAGGCGTCGCGCGACGTCAACTACATCATCCCGCGCTTCGTGCTCGAATATCTGCCGGTGGGATTACTCGGCGTGTTCATCGCCGGTGTGCTCGCCGCGGCCATGTCCAGCATTGCCGCCGAGCTGAACTCACTGGCAACGGCCACGGTCATCGATTTCTACCGGCGATACGTCCGGCCGGAAGGCGAAGACCAGCACTATCTCATGGTCTCCCGTTTCGCGACAGCCTTCTGGGGGCTGTTTGCGTGCATCGTCGCGGTCTTCGCGGCAAATCTCGGATCGTTGATCGAAGTCGTGAACCGCTTCGGCTCCTTCTTCTACGGTTCGATTCTCGGAGTCTTTCTGCTGGCGATGGTGCCGCGTGCCCGAGGGACAGCGGCTTTCGTCGGCCTCCTCGCTGGCATGAGCGCTGTCGCCGCCGTGAACTTCGGCGCTCCATCGGTATCCTTTCTCTGGCACAACGTCGTCGGCGCGGTGACGGTCGTCGTCGTAGGGCTCGTGCTCAGTGGTCGCCGCGCGACCTAAGGTCGTCATCATCGGCGGCGGATTCGGGGGGCTGTACGCCGCCCGCACGCTGGGCCGCGTGCCCGCGGACGTGACGGTCATCGACCGCACGAATCACCACGTCTTTCAGCCGCTGTTGTATCAGGTGGCGACCGCGACGCTGGCGCCGTCACACATCACCGCGCCCATCCGCTGGCTGCTGCGCAAGCAGCGCAACACGCGGGTGGTCCTTGCCGAGGTGACGCGGGTCGACGTGACGGAGCGCCGCGTCGTCTGCGACGACGGCGCGGTCTACGAGTACGACTATCTGATCGTCGCGACCGGATCGCGCCATTCGTACTTCGGGCGCCCCGAATGGGAAAAGGCCGCACCGGGGCTGAAGAGCGTCGCCGACGCGATCGTCATCCGGCAGCGGTTCCTTCTGGCATTCGAGCGCGCCGAGAAGACGACGGACGAAATGGAACGGCGACGGCTGCTGACGTTCGTCATCGTGGGCGGAGGTCCGACCGGTGCCGAGCTGGCCGGCATGCTGTCGTTGATCGCGCGCCACGCACTCGCGGATGATTTCAGAACGTTCGATCCGCGGTCCGCGCGCGTACTCCTTCTGGAAGGCGGCCCTCGCGTGCTGCCGACGTTCAGCGAAAAGCTGTCCGCGATCGCGAACGAGGAGCTCGAGGAGCTCGGGGTCGAGGTACGGACGAACGCGATCGTGACGAAGGTCGAACGCGGCGCCGTATGCATCGGCGACGAGCGCATCGAGACGGAGACCATATTCTGGGCGGCGGGAAACGAGTCGTCACCGCTCGGGTCCTTCCTGGACGCGCCGCTGGATCGGGCGGGACGAGTGAAAGTCGAGCCCGATCTGTCAGTTCCGGGACATGCCGAGATCTTCGTCGTCGGCGACCTCGCGGAGACGTATACCGACGGCAAACGCGTCCCTGGCGTGGCGACTGCCGCGATTCAGAGCGGCAAACACGCCGCGCGCAACGTCATCCGGCTCGTCGAACGGCGCTCGACGGTCCCGTTCCGGTACCGGAACAAGGGCGACCTGGCGACGATCGGCCGTCATCGCGCAATCGCGCAATTCCCCTTTTTCGACGTCTGGGGATGGCCCGCGTGGTGGTTCTGGCTCTTCCTGCACATCATGTATCTGGCGGGGTTCAGGAACCGGGTCGAAGTACTGCTGGAGTGGGCGTTCTCGTATTTCACGTATCAACGCGGCGCCCGCTTGATCACGAGGTGGCGAGGCACCAGCGACGGCGGCTAGCGACGGCGGCGAGCAACTGCGCCGTCCAGCCTTTTCCTGTGAAGGATCCTGGAGAAGGTCGTCTACTACCAGGGGCCAAAGTGCTCTGTCTCATTGACATAGCCCCTCTTCGCCCTCCACACTCTCCTCGTGACCAACCCTGGCCTGACCGACGCATACAGCGATGTCGCTCGCGGCGAGGGCGCGCAGATCGCACGTCTGCACGCCCTCTTCGAGGCGATCTCGCTGGCGATCGCGATCTTCGATCAGGACCAGCGGCTCGTCAGCGCCAATGCGCGCTTCCGCGAGCTCACGGGCATGGACGACCGGCAGGCGTTGGGCCGGTCCATCTATGACGCCTTCCCGAACGCCCTCGCCGACCTCACGGAACAGATCGACGCCGCGCTCGAAGGCCGCCCGGTCGTTGCATACTCGGTCGCCTTCCAGCATCGCGGCGGAACGCGCGTCGTCGAGGCGACGTTTGCGCCGCTCGCGGAGCCCGGAACAGTCGGTGCTCGCGGCATCGTCTTCGCCGGCAACGACATCACCGAGCGAGAAGAGCTCCGTGAAAGCCTGGCGCGAAGCGTCTCGCAGCTCGAAACGATCTTCGACGTCATCCCGGATTCTGTGCGCGTGGTCGACATGGATGGACGCACCATCCGGTCGAACACCCAGGCGCAGCAGGACCACGCGCCAAACACGCCGGCCACGCTGCGGGAGCTGTGGCAGCTGGACCGCCCGAAGACGCTCGATGGCACCAGCCTGTTCATGCACGAGCACCCGACGGCGCGCGCGCTGCGCGGCGAGCGGGTGCGTGGTGAGACGCTGGCCGTCCGACGTGGACCGGAAAATCAGGTCATCATCGAGGTCAATGCCAATCCGCTGTACGACGAACGCGGGCGCATTCGCGGCGCGGTCACCGTCGAACGCGACGTCACCTTCCGGGTGCAGCTGACGAAGAAGCTCGAGGAGGAAGCGCGCAGAACGGCCGAACTGTACGAGCGCGTTTCGACGGAGGCCGAGCGTCTCGAGCGCATGGTGCAGGAGCGCACCGAGGAAGTGCTGGCGCTGCAGGACGCGCGATCACGAGAGCGCCGTCTGGCCGCTGTGGGACAGCTCGCTGCCGGCGTCATGCATGACGTGAACAACGCGCTGAACCCGATCATGGCGGCGTCGTACCTGCTCGAGACCAACGCCAACAATCCGGACGCCGTTCGGGATTATGCCGTGCGCATCGCAAGGGCGGCCGAGACAGGCGCGGCGACGGCGGCGCGCGTGGGTCGCTTCATCCGCCAGGAACCACTCCAGGGCATCCGCGAAGAAACGGTCGACGCCTCGACGCTGTGCGACGAGGTGGTGGCGATGACCCGGCCCCTGTGGGCAGAGCGAGCGCAGGGCGGACAGGTGCAGCTCAAGCGCGAGCTGGTGCCGGGCGCGCACGTGCGCGGCATTCCGGGCGAGCTTCGCGAAGCGCTGCTCAACCTCGTGCAGAACGCACTCGACGCCATGCAGGGCGGAGGCACCCTTGGCATCCGTACCGCGTTGCGCGACGAGATCGTCGAGCTCGAGGTGTCCGACTCCGGTATCGGCATGACGGACGAGGTGCGCGAGCGTGCGTTCGAACCGTTCTTCACGACAAAAGGCCAGAAGGGAACAGGCCTCGGTCTCGCCGAGGTGTACGGCATCGTGAAGCGCCACCGGGGTCAGGTGGAGATCGAATCCCAACCCGGGACCGGCACCTCCGTGCGCATCCGGCTGCCACGCGCCAACGTCACGGT
>JBOHTL010000126.1:0-2781 GCA_050733735.1 Gemmatimonadaceae bacterium | reverse complement strand
AGCCAACACGGCGCTGTTCGGCATCGTCGATCGGGTGATGTTCCGGGCGCCGGCGTACATCGTCGACGCGGACCGTGTCCATCGCCCGTTCGTGCGGTACCGCAGCGCGGCCGAGAGGCGCGTCGATCGCGTTCTCGAATACACCCGGTATCAGGACCTGACACGATGGACGTCGTCGTTCGATCGCACCGCGGTCATGGCGTATCGACGCATGCCTGTCGGTTCGGGCGAGGGCACGCGCGAGATGCCGGTGGTCGCGGTCAGCGCGTCCCTGTTCGGCTTCTTCGCGGCTCCGCCGGTGATTGGACATTACTTCGTGGAGAGCGACGATCAGCTGCCGACGGGCAGGCCGGTCGCGGTGCTGGGCCATGCGTTCTGGCAGTCTCGCTTCGGTGGACACCCAGACGTCGTGGGCCAGCCACTGCAGGTCGATCGAACGCTGTACACGATCATCGGCGTAGCGCCCGAGGGGTTCGCGGCATTCTCCGAGGAAGCCCTCCCCGCTGTGTTCGTGCCGGTAACGACGATCGGCGGCGCTCGCAACGATAGCTACTATCGGAATTACGAGTGGAGCTGGCTCGAGATGTTCGTCCACCGTAAGCCCGGAGTGTCTCTCGAGCAGGCGAACGCGGATCTCACCGCGGCCTACCGGCGAAGCTGGATGGCGGAACACGAGATCACACCGCTGCCGGACATCGCCTTCGCGCAGCCCGGTGCCGAGCTCGCGCCGCTGCCGCTTGCGCGAACACCGGACGCAGGTGGTGATTCCCGCACCTTGGTGTGGGTCATGGGCGTTGCTGGTATCGTGTTGCTCATCGCGTGCGCCAACGTCGCCAACCTGATGCTGGCGCGAGCGCTGAAGCGTCGGCGCGAAATCGGGGTGCGTCTGGCGCTCGGCGTCAGCCGGCGCAGACTGGCGCAGCAACTACTGGTGGAAACGGTGTTGCTCGGCTCGCTCGGCGGCGCGTTTGGCCTGATCCTGGCGCAATGGGGTGCGAGGACGCTCGCGGCGCTGTTCCTCCCGGGTCGACCGGCGGGGGTCGCGAGTGATCCGCGGACACTGCTGTTCGCCATCGCGCTGACGCTGTGCGTCGCGATCGCGACCGGCCTGGCACCAGCTTTCCAATCTTTCCGGTACGATCTGGCTGGCGCGCTGCGTGCGGGCTCCCGGGATGTCGGCTATCGTCGATCGCGGCTGCGCTCCGGGCTCCTGCTATTTCAGGGCGCGCTGTGCGTCATGCTGCTCGTCGGTGCCGGCGTATTCAGCCGCAGCCTCTGGCACGTGCGCGCGATGCGCCTGGGCTACGACGTCGAGCCAATCGTGTTCGCCGAAGTGAATTTGCGCGGTCTCCGGCTCACGAACGCGGAACTGGCGCTGTTGAACGATCGCGTGCTGGCGGCCGCGCAGGCGATTCCCGGCGTGACGCACGCGACGCTCACGGTCTCTGTTCCCTTCTGGAGCAATGAAGGGCGCCGGCTTTTCGTCACCGGCCGGGACTCGGTTTGGAAGCTCGGACGATTCCTGCTGCAGGCGGGGTCCACCGACTACTTCGAGACCATGGGCACCCGCATTCTGCGCGGTCGTGATTTCACCGACGCGGACCGCGAGAATGCCGAGCGCGTCGTCGTGGTCACGGAGGGCATGGCGCGCGTGCTATGGCCCGACCAGGACGCCATCGGAAAGCACATTCGCATAGGCAGCGACACCGCGGACCTGACGCGGGTGATCGGGATCGCCGAAGACACGCGCGCGCGGCTCATCGCCGGTGATCCCGAATACTGGTACTATCTGCCGGTGCCGCAGTACAACGAAATGGACGGTCCATCGCACCCCGCGGTATTCGCCCGCGTGGCGGGCGGCGACGCCGCGAACGCGGCAGAAACGGTGCGGCGTGCGATTCAGAGCGTGCTTCCGGGGGCTGCATACGTGAACGCCAGCCCTCTCGGCAATCTGGTGTCGCCGACACAGCGTGCCTGGGAATTCGGAGCCACGATGTTCCTCGGATTCGGCGCGCTGGCGTTGATCCTGGCGGGACTCGGACTGTACAGCGTCATCGCGTACGCAGTCGCTCAACGGACGCAGGAGCTCGGCGTTCGTATCGCGCTTGGCGCAAGCATCGGCGCGCTGCTGCGCATGATCGTCGGCCAGGGAGTGGCATTCGGCATTGCCGGAATTCTGATCGGCAGCGTGCTCGCGCTCTGGGCGGGACGATGGCTGCAGCCGCTCTTGTTCGAGCAGTCGGCGCGTGATCCGGTGATCCTATTGTCCGTTGCGGCAGTGCTCCTGCTGGTCGCCGTGATCGCCTCGATCGTACCCGCGGTCCGCGCAACGCGGGTGGATCCGACGACGGCACTGAGGGCGGAATGACACCGCCTCATGCGCTCCAGAATCCCGTCACCCATTCGATCTTCCCGCGCGGGCTGAACACGAACACGTTGGTACCCTTGCCGCGCTGCTGCCCGTCGGGCCCAGTCACGATCCAGTCGGCCAGTACCATTCCCTGACAGTGACGCACCTCGCCCGCACGCTGCATCCGCAGTCCGGGCATGAACCGCTGGGACGCCGCGATGTGGGGCAGCACATCGTCGATCCCTTCGAGATTGCTGAAGCGGTCCTGCATCCGAACCTCAGGGACGGCGACTTCCTCGAGCATCCTCTTCCGGGCGATGAGATCTGGCTCCGCCCACGCCTGGAACCACAGGTCGGCACACTGCGCGGCGTTCGCGGTGACCTCGTCGGACACGACGTTCGCGAACAGTGACAGCTGGAAGCGCCACCCC
>JBOHTL010000125.1:0-4296 GCA_050733735.1 Gemmatimonadaceae bacterium | reverse complement strand
GAGCGAGAACTTCTCCGGCTTGGCGTCGGCGATAAGGCTCCCGCGCGACGCCTCCATGATGTCGTCCGCAAGATTGCTCAGACCGAGCGCGGCGCCGTACACGAGGCCGAGCTGGCGCTCCATCACCGGGGTGACGGCACCGCTCTGCCCCGAGCGCAGCGTCTCGACCAGGAACAGGATAGCCGACAGCGGCGAGCGCATGTCGTGCGCAATCTCGGTGACCGCCTTGTTCGCATCCGGGCTCTCGAGCCGCTGCTTGAACTCGGTGCGCGCTTCGCTGCGCTCGGAGATCGCCGACAGCTCTTCCATGGCCGCGAAAACGGCGAGCATCTCGCGCGACATGATCCGGCGCGAGCGGTCGCGGTTCAGCCGGGTGATGAACTCCACGCGCAGTGCGTCGACGAGATCGCGCGAGAAGACGACCGTCGTGGCCTCGATGCTCGCGTCCAGCGAGTTCGTGGCCATGCCGTACACGGTCTCGGCGAGGATCATCAGCTCGTCGCCCAGCTTGTCCGCGCCTTCGATGCCGTCCTGCTCGTACTTGTCCGCGGCTGTCCGCGCGGCCGCGCGCAACGCGCGCAGCACGGGCGACGCGTGGATGGCGACCGAGAGGGGGGTGTACCGCTTCTGATGGGTGCTGGCGGTCATGATCAAAGAACAGTTTGAGAGTTTCAGCGATTCAACGTTGCAGCGCCTGCGCGGCTGAACATTGAGATCCTGCCGTTCCTCAACCGTTCCCTAGATGTTCACGTTTTCGTTGTTCTCGCGACGGAAGCCGTGACGCTCGAGAAGGCGATACAGCGTCGTACGGTCCACGCTCGCCAGACGCGCGGCTCTCGACATGTTGCCGGAGGCGCGGGCCACGAGGCGTGTCACGTAGTCCTTCTCGAATTTCGCCAGCACCTGCTCCTTCGCGAGATGATACGCGTCGTTCAGCACGACGGGCGACCCGACGGCATCGCCGCCGAAGGGGGCCTCATTATGAAGAACTATCTCGTGCGGCGCAATGAGAGAACCCGCATTGGCAAGAACGGCGCAGTGCTCGACCACA
Organism: Gemmatimonadaceae bacterium; assembly: GCA_050733735.1. Taxonomy (GTDB): domain Bacteria; phylum Gemmatimonadota; class Gemmatimonadetes; order Gemmatimonadales; family Gemmatimonadaceae; genus DASPMP01. The sequence continues at coordinate 3,245 of JBOHTL010000125.1, read as the reverse complement.
TTTTGCAGTTCTCTAACATTACCGCGCCAGTGGTGGCTCTGGAGCATGTCCATCGCCGAGTCGCTGAACGTCGGCATCGCGGAACGCGGCGAATGGTGCCTCCGCCAGCTCTGCTCCAGGAAGTGCCTCGCGAAGACGGGAATGTCCTCCACCCGCTCCCGGAGGGGCGGCAACACGATGGGGAAGACGTTAAGCCGGTAGAACAGGTCTTCGCGCAGCTGCTTCTGCTTGATCGCCTCGCGTGGATCCCGGTTGGTCGCCGAGATGAAACGGACGTTTACGACCGCGTCCTGCGTCTCCGACCCAACCCGGCGCAGCACACCGTCCTGCACCACGCGCAGCAGCTTGGCCTGCAGCGTCAGCGGCATCTCGGTGAGCTCGTCCAGGAAGAAGGTGCCGTTGTTGGCCACTTCCAGGAGGCCCACCTTGTCGCGATCGGCGCCCGTGAAGGAGCCGCGCTTGTGGCCGAACATCTCGCTTTCGAGGAGATTTTCGGGGACCGCGGCGCAGTTGAGCGGCACCAGCGGCTGCTTCGAGCGCCGGCTGTGCCGGTGGATGAACTGCGCGATCAGCTCCTTGCCGGTGCCGCTTTCGCCCACGAGCATCACGCTCGCGTCGGTCAGCGCCACCTTGCGCGCCAGCTCCACGATATGGCGGAACGACGGCGACGCGCCCAGGAGCGTCATCTTGTCGCTGTTGCCGTTGGACTCCAGGAGCGACGAGCGGGCGCTCTCGCGCTCGCGGGCCGTCTTCACGGCATACGCCGCGCGTCCCACGAGCACCTGCAGATGCGCGCCGGAGAACGGCTTCGGCAGATAGTCCCAGGCGCCCAGGCGCAGCGCTTCCACGCTGGAGTTCACGCTGGGGTTGCCGGTCATCATCACGACGATGGCTTCCGGCCGCTGGGCCAGGACAGCCTTGAGGATCTCGATGCCGGGCACCGGCGTCATGTACAGATCCACGAGCACGATGTCGAAGATCGCTCGGCGCACCAACTCGAGCGCCTCGTCGCCACGTCCGCACGACGTGACGTTGTAACCCTCTACCTGGAGAACGCTGGCGCAGCCTTCGCGCAGCGTGCGATCGTCGTCGATGACGAGGATCCTGATTCCGGCGCGCTGTTCCTGCGGGAATCCGCCGCCGTCCTGCGGCTCGGTGAAGCTTTCAGACCGGTCAGCGGGTGCGGGTGCTGATGCGGTATAGGAACGGGACGAAGGAGGACCGACGATCGTGTCTTGGCTCATAGCGGCGTCGCGCAGAGTCGAAGTGAGGGGAAAATGGCGTTCGATTGTCCGGAACGCAGTGTGTCAGGACACTGACGAGACCGGTTACTTCAGGAGGCTGTCGCTGCGGATTACTGGCTGGGTGGTGCCGAGAGGCTGCTGGTCGCTGCAGGAGGGAGGCGACTCTACGTCGAGTAACCGCGGACCTGAGGGGACGATGAACCTGTCAGTGTGGACGGACGGCGTCAAGCATGAGTGTCACATTGTTGCTCTCTCGCGACGTTGCATTGCCACTACGCATGCTGCACTTGTGCACACAGTTATTCACAGAAAAGGGCCGCGGCGCTGCTATCTTGCTACGGCCCAAGAGGTTTGAAGGATCGAAGGGTTGAAGGTTTGAAGGATTGGCGGATGAATCGTTCGATCGTTCAATCCTTCAATCCTTCAATCAACTCACCGGTATCTGATCGAACGCCATCGCCAGCTTCTCGGTCGGTGAAGGATTACTTATGTGATCCAGCGCGAGACTCGCGCGCTTGAGTAACTCGCTTGGGTCCAGAGCGGAGACGGCAAAATCGCGCACAGCCCAGTAACCGGCTTTGAACTCCGTCGGTGCGGGAAATCCGGGACGCTGTCCTGCCGTCGCCCCGGCGATCGCCGCGCGCAGACGCGCGAGCATCCCCTCCACGCCGTCGGGATCGGTCTCGGGCGCCAGAAGCGCGAGCCGTCCATCGTGCGTGCGTCCCACCACGTCCGACCTGCGGAAGGAATCCTTAGACAACTGTAAGAACGACGACACCGCCGACGTCACGCCGTCCGTCGCTGACGCCATCGGGCCCCCACCAGCGTCGCTCGGCATGAGAACGACGCACGCCAGAGGCTCGTGATTCCGCGTCGCGCGCGCCGCGAGCTGCAGTGCCCAGCGTTCCATGCTCTGCGGCGAGAGCACCCCGGTCTCTCCGTCCACCAGCGCCTGCTCCCGCGCGTTCGAGATCGCGTGTTTGGCGCGCAGGAACGTGGCGAGCTTGAGGATCAGCGTCTCGGCTTCCAGCGGATGCGTACAGAAGTCCCACGCGCCGGCGTCGTACGCGGCTTGTCTCACCGAGCGCTGCGCCGGAGAGGGAGCGGTGATGACGATCGGCGTCGACGCATCGAACCCCTGCTCCTGGCGGATCAACCGGCACACCTCGATGCCGCTGAGCTCGGGCATGTGCTCGTCGAGAATCAGCGCGTCAGGGCGGTAGCGTTTCGCGAGGGCGAGCGCGTCTTCACCGTCGCTCGCTCGCAGCACCGCATAGCCATTGGCAACGAGCACGCTTTCCAGAGATCGACCTGCCCAATCGCCCTCGATTGCGACGAGTACCACCGAGGGGTGCCTGGCTTCCGTGTCCATGAGCGAGGGTTCAGGCCGTGTGACGGCGGCGGTCATGCGAGAGCTGCGACTACCTTATCCTCTCCTTGTTTTGCAGCACCCGGCGCCGAGTGCTCCACGTACCATTCGAGCGCCTGCCCGAGTCCCTGCGCGGTGGTATGCGTGGGCTCGTACTGCAACTGCTGGCGAATGCGGTTGATGTCAGCGGCCGACCGGCGAATGTCGCCTTCCCGGAAGGGGCCGTGCAGTGGGAAATTCACGGCAATCGCGGGCAGATGTCCTACGAGCCCCAGCCGAATCATGCGATACAGCTCGTTGAGCGACGTCTCTCGGCCGGACGCGACGTTGTACACCGGCGACAGGCCGACCGAGCGTTCCGATGTCGCCGCCAGGATGTTCGCCTGGGCGATGTTCGAGACATGCACGAAATCGCGCGACGTCTCGCCGTCGCCGAGGATCTCGCACCGCTCTCCGTTGAGGAGCTTCGCGATCCATCGTGGGATCACGGCGGCGTACGCGCCGTTGGGATCCTGCCGCGGTCCGAACACGTTGAAATAGCGGAGACCCACGCACTGAATGCCATAGGTGCGCTGAAAGACGTCGGCGTAGATCTCGTTCGTGAGCTTGGTCGCGGCGTACGGCGACAGCAG
>JBOHTL010000124.1:0-8666 GCA_050733735.1 Gemmatimonadaceae bacterium | reverse complement strand
GGACAACCTCGACGAGATCCGCGACGATGTTCCGACATACGTTACGCAAAGCGCACGGAATAAACTGCGGGGCCACCGCATCCGCGGACGCTTGCTTCCCGCCGCGCGGACCATCTCCTCGAACAGCGCGCGCGAAATCTTTCACTTCATCGTGCGCACCAATCTCGAGGCGATGTCGAATCTTCAGGCTGCGGCCCGCCGTGACGCGCCGGAATCGATCTAGGAGCCGGGCGCGCTCAGATTTCCGGAGCTCGGCCGCCAGCCAGGTGGAGGCCTCGACCATGCGCAGAGAAATTCACGGCGAGCCAGGAGCCAGTTCGCGGAGCAGCATGATTTCGCTTCCTGGAATCAGTCGGGAGCGATCATCCAGATGGTGCAGCGTTCCCCAGAAGCGGCCGGTAGGCATGGACATTCCATTTTCCGCTGGACGGTCATGTCCGGCTTGCTCGCGCACCATCGTGGCGGCAGCACGCCCCGCTCGTTCGGCCCGTGCGGAACCTGCCTGGATCAGGACTCGCCGGTACTGTTCGCACATCCGGAGCGACGCTCCACCGACTTCCAGGCGGCGGGCGCCCCTTTCATAGGGCCTGGTGATTCCGATCTATTGGGCTTCAGGCCGTAGCGTAGCTATCTTTCACGGTGACCGGGGTGCGTCGCGCAGGGCGGCGCTGAGATCACACCCGTCGAACCTGATCCGGCTCGTACCGGCGTAGGGAGTCACCATGCACAGGATCGCATTGCCATTCGCGGCGCGTATCATTCGCAACGCGCCCATCCGTTTCACCGCCGTCGCGCTCGTCATCGTACCCGCGCTCGGCATGGCCCAGTCGCCGGCGCGAGACACCGCGCGAGACACCGCGCGCACCCGCGCCGACAGCGCCCAGGCGCTCGAGGCAGTCACCGTCTCGGCGATTCGCGGGGGGAGCGAGGCGCCGATCTCGAAGACCAGGCTGCAGCTCGAGGACATCGAGCAGCGCCAGCACGGGCAGGACATTCCGCTGCTGCTGCAGGGGACGCCGTCGCTCACGATCAAGAGCGAGACGGGAACGCCGTGGGGATACAGCTACATCCGCCTTCGCGGCATGGAGCACCGCCGCATCAACTTCACCCTCGATGGGATTCCCCTGAACGATCCCGAGGATCACGTCCTGTACTTCGCCGACTTCCCCGACCTCGCGAACAGCCTGCAGTCGATCGAAGTGCAGCGCGGCGTTGGGACGAGCAGCACGGGCATGGCGGCATACGCCGGATCGGTGAACCTCGAGTCGATTTCACTGGCGTCGGCGCCGCGCGCCTTCGAAGCGCAGGCGCAGGCCGGGTCGTTCGACTCGCGCAGAGGCAGCGCGGAGTACGGCTCGGGTCTCATGCCGAATCGGGCGGCGTTCTATGTCCGTGGCTCGGCGCTCAGCACCGATGGCTACCGGCGCCATGCGGGCATCGATGCCCGATCGTTCTTCTTCAGCGGCGGGTATTTCGGCGATCGCGACGTCGTCAAGCTGATCGCGACGGCGGGCGTGTTCGAGGATACGATGGCGTACACGGGCGCCTCTCCCGAGCAGATCGCCGAGGATCGGCGCTTCAACCCACTGCGTCCCGACGAGACGGATCGTTTCGCCGAGCAGGTGACGGGGCTGACGTACGTCCGGGCCCTGGGCGCCGCGTCGTCGATTTCCACGATGCTGTACCGCATCGCGGCGGACGGCGCGTTCAACGTGTGCATCGACCGGTGCGATCAGGCCGCCGCCGATCTCTGGAGGTTCCGTCTCGACTTCTCCTGGTACGGCGCGACGAGCGCGTGGACCCTGGAACGCGACGGTCTGCGCCTCGATCTCGGCGCGAACGCCAACACATACGCGCGCGATCATCACGCGTATGTCCTGCCCGACGAGACGAGGCCGCTCTACCTGAACACGGGGCACAAGCGCGACGTCAGCGGATTCGCCAAGCTCGCGTACGATGTGCTCGACGACCGGGCAACGCTGTTCGGCGACGTGCAGGTGCGAACGGCGCGCTTCCGCTACGAACCGGACGCCGACGCCGGGATTGCCGAGCCGTCGATCGACTGGACGTTCGTGAACCCGAAGATCGGCCTGACCTATCGCGCCGGGCCGGCGGTGTCGTTGTACGGCTCGTACGGGGTGAACAACCGCGAGCCCTCACGCGAAGACATGTTCGCGGGTTTCGATAATCTCGACACGACCAATATCGGGTTCGTCGGCAGTCTCGAGCAGGTGCGGCCCGAGCGCGCCCGCGATCTGGAGGCGGGGATCACGCTGCGCGCCCGGGGGCTGTCGCTGCAGGCGAATGTGTTCGACATGCGTTTTCGCAACGAGATCCTGCCGATCGGAGAGCTCAGCTACATCGGGACACCGCTGCGCAAGAACGTGCCGTCGAGCTACCGTCGTGGCGTCGAAGTCGACGTGACCGCTTCTCCCAGCGATGTGGTCACGACGGCATTCAACGCGACCGTGATGACGAGCCGCATCCGCGAGTACACCGACCGCGACGGAGTCACGTACCGGGACGTGCCCGCGCTGCTGACGCCGGTGTTCCAGTCCATGCAGCGCGTCGGCTGGCGCTTCCTGCCGGCGATGGAGGTGACGATGGAGGGGCGGTACGTCGCGGAATCGCAGCTCACGAATACCGACGATCCCTCGCTGGTGCTGCCGCCGTCCTACGTGATGGACGGCGTAGTGAGCTGGGAGCTCGGCCGCGGCCGGTACGTCGTGTCCGTGTATGGGTTCAACCTGGGAAACTCGAGACGATACTCGACGGGGAACGTGAGCTCGAGTGGAACGCCGCGGTTCTTCGTGTTGGCGCCGAGGAGCTTCCAGGCGGTGGCGCAGGTCGTCTTTTAGGTCGGCACCGGCGTTTCCTTCGCGACCTTCACTAAAGAACCCGTCCGGTAACGCCGATACTTGACGGTGTGCCGACCCAGCCCGTCCACGCACCCGAGCTCCGTCTCGCTTCGATCCTGATCGTCGATGACGAGGAGGCGAATGTGCGCCTCCTGGCGCGCATCCTCGCGCGCGCGGAGTTCACCACCGTGCGCACCACGACGAGCTCGCGGGACGTCATGCGGCTGTTCGACGAGAGCCGTCCGGATCTCATCGTGCTTGACATTCGCATGCCGGAGCTGGACGGCTTCGGCGTGCTGGCCCAGCTGCGTGAGCGCATTGCGTCGACGGACTACCTGCCCGTTCTGGCCATCACCGGCGACGGCTCCCCCGAGACGCGCCAACGCGTCCTCATGGCGGGCGCGAAAGACTTTCTCGAGAAGCCGTTCGAGACCTCCGAAGTCCTCGTCCGTGTCGAGAACCTGCTCACGACGCGGCTGTTGCATCGCTCTCTTCAGGCGCAAAACAGCGACCTCGAGGATCGTGTCCGCGAGCGCACGGCGCAGCTCGAGATGGCACTCTCGGCGGCCGAAGCGGCGAGCCGCGCCAAGAGCCAGTTTCTCGCGACGATGAGCCACGAGCTGCGGACGCCGCTCAACTCGGTGATCGGTTTCGCGAACGTCATGAAGAAAAACAAACAGGGGCGACTCGGCAGCGACGATCTCGCCTTTCTGGATCGCATCATCGCCAATGGCCAGCACCTGCTCACGCTCGTGAACAACGTGCTCGACATCGCGAAAGTGGAGGCCGGTCGTCTCACGGTGACGCAGGGACTGGTGGCGGTCGATCAGCTCGTGACCGATGTCGTGGCGCAGCTCGAGGGTCAGCCGCGGGCACACGGCGTGGACCTGCGCGCGCAAATGTCCGGTCACATGTCGCCGATCGAAACCGACGGCGGGCTCCTGCGACAGGTGCTCATCAACCTGACGAGCAACGCGCTGCGCTTCACGCACGCCGGGAGCGTGGTTGTTTCCGCGGTCGCCGCCAACGGTGTTCCAAGGACCATCACGGTCGCCGACACGGGCATTGGCATTCCCGCCGCGCGGCTCGACGCGATCTTCGAGCCGTTCGAGCAGGCCGGGGCGGACACGCACCGCACCTACGGCGGAACGGGACTCGGTCTCTCGATCTCGAAAGCCATCTGCGACGCGCTCGGCTTCGACCTCACGGTGCGCAGCGAAGAGGGGAAGGGATCCGCCTTCACCGTGCATCTCGACGGCACGCGCGCCGGTGAATCGCGGCAGGATGTGTCCGCGAGCGACCGGACCGTCCCGGATTCGGACACTCCGGCCACCGGCGCGAGCAGCGACGCAGCGACCAAAGTCCAGCGCTGACAACGAGCTAGGCCGTCTCAGCTGCGCGGCATGGCGCTTCCCTAAGACTGAAGCAAACCACTCGCGGCGCACGTAGTGTCGCAATGAAAGCTAGTGCTTGGTGCTTAGTGCGTAGACTGCGCACCACGAACCAAGCACTAAGCACTGAGCACTAAGCACCACTCCTGATGATCGACGCGCTGCACTCACCCACATCTCTGAACGCGACTACGCCGCCCGGCGCCAGCATCGAGCGCGCGCTGCTCGAGCAGCGAGTGAGCGAGTATCAGGTCGTGCGCGAGATCGGGCGCGGCGCCATGGGAGTGGTGTTTCTCGCGCGCGACGTGGCGCTGCATCGCCTGGTGGCGCTCAAGGTCCTACGGCACGATCTCGCGTCGAACGAGGAGCAGCGTGAGCGCTTCCGCCGCGAGGCGCGGGTGACGGCGCGTCTGTCCGATGGCGTCGTTGCCGTGCACGGCTTCGGCGAGCGCGACGATCTCGTGTTCATCGTGATGGAGTTCGTGCGCGGAACGCCGCTGAGCGAGCGGCTCAGGCACGAGCCGCGGCTCTCGGTCGACGAGACGCGCGCGATCCTGACGACACTGGCGCGCACGCTCGACCACGCGCACTCGCGCGGCGTCGTGCACCGGGATCTCAAGCCCGAGAACATCATTCTCGAGCAGGGGTCCGAACGGCCGCTGCTCACGGATTTCGGGGTGGCGCTGACGCCGTCGTCCGATCCGATGCCGTTCGAGCAGGGCGGTCCGCGCGCATTCGGGACGCCGCAGTTCATGTCCCCCGAGCAGGCGGCCGGCGAAACCACCGTGGACGGCCGCAGCGACATCTACTCGCTCGGCGTCCTGGGGTACCTGCTGCTAACCGGCGAACTTCCGTTCGACGGTGACAGCTATGCCGCGATCGCGGCCAAACAGATCGCCGAACCGCATGTACCGCTGCTGAGCCGCCGCTCCGACCTCCCGGCGACGCTGGTGCTTGCGATCGAGAAGTGCCTCCAGAAGGAGCCGAAGGACCGCTGGAAGTCCGCTCGCGACCTGGTCGAGGTCCTGGAGATGGGAAGCAACCGCTCTTCCATGGCTGCGCTGGTTACTAGGCTCGGGCGATTCGCCGCGCTCCTCGCCGTGGCGATCGGGCTTTCGTACGGTCCGTCCAAGGCGGCCGTGGAACCGCAGATGGCACACAAGGGAGTCCTGGGGGGTTAATCTCTCCAGACGAGGGGTGGAACCACAGAGGACACTGACGAATCACAGAGGAGTTGAAGGATCTAAACCCTCTCCATCTCTGTGGTTCTCCGTGTCTCTGTGGTTTTCAGAGGGGTCCTGGGCTCCGAACTTGACATAGGGGTAGGGGGTATATAATCTCCAGCCCATGTCGAAGAAGATCACAATCCCGGTCACCGGGATGCACTGCGCGGCGTGTCAGAGCCGAGTGCAGTCGGCGCTGCAGGGGACGGCGGGGGTGAGTGACGCGACCGTCAACCTGATGCTCAACAACGCGACGGTCACGTACGACGAGAGCGCCGTCGCGCCCGAGAAGCTGGTCGATGCCATCAAGTCGACCGGCTACGACGCCGAGCTGCCCGGGCCCGAAGTCAGCGCCTTCGAGGAGCAGGAGAAACAGGAGCAGGCGCACGAGCGCGAGCTGCGCGAGCTGAAATGGAAGACGGGGGTCAGCCTCGCGATTGCTGCGATCACCATGCTCGTGATGGTGCACTGGGTTCAGCTCGTGCTCACCACCGTCGTGGTGCTCTGGCCCGGCCGGCAGTTCTACACGAGGGCCTGGCGGGCGCTGAGGCATCGCACGTCGGACATGAATACGCTGATCGCGCTCGGCACCGGCGCGGCGTACCTGTATTCCCTGTTCGCGACGTTGAATCCGGGATTCTTCACGTCACGCGGGTTGTCCGCCGACGTCTACTTCGAGGCCGCGGCGGCGATCATCGGCCTCATCCTCCTCGGCAACACCTTCGAGGCGCGCGCCAAGCGGCAGACGACGTCGGCGCTGAGGGGGCTCGCGGATCTCCAGCCGAAGACGGTGCGCGTGTTGCGCAACCTGCATGAGCAGGAGATCCCGATCGAGCAGCTGGAGCCGGGCGACATCTATGTCGTGCGGCCCGGAGAGCGAATTCCCGCGGACGGCGACGTCATGTCGGGGGCGACCGCGGTCGACGAGTCGACGCTCACCGGCGAGTCGATGCCGGTGGCGAAAGCGAAAGGCGATCGCATCGTGGGCGGAACGATCAACCGCACGGGCGCGGTGAAGGCGCGCGCGACAACGCTCGGCAAGGACAGCGCGCTCGCTCGGATCGTTCAGCTGATGCGCGACGCGCAGGGGTCGCGCGCGCCGATCCAGAATCTGGCGGACCGTGTGAGCCGGATCTTCGTGCCGGTGGTGATATCGATCGCGATAGTGACCTTCATCGCGTGGTTCATCGCGGCGGACCCGGTTCGCGCAACGGTGGCGGCGATTTCGGTGCTGATCATCGCATGCCCATGCGCGATGGGGCTGGCCGTCCCGACGGCGCTCATGGTAGCGACGGGAAAGGGAGCGCAGCTCGGAGTGCTGATCAAGGGAGGAGAGGCGCTGCAACGGGCGCACGAGATCGATGTGGTTGTTCTCGACAAGACGGGCACGGTTACGGCGGGCAGGCCTACCGTCGTCGAGCTCGTGGGGAAGGAGGGTGAGGGGGAAAGGGGACATGGGGGCGAAGCGGGAAAGAGGGACGAGGAGAATGGTTGGGCTCTTTCGCTCGCGGCGGGAGTGGAGGCGATGTCGGAGCATCCGCTGGCCGACGCCATCGTGCGCGCCGCCGGTGAGCGTGGGGTGGAGCGCGCCGAAGTGCACGATTTCGAGTCGCGGACCGGACGAGGTGTGGTCGCTCGCACACGCGACGGAGGGTTGGTGGCCGTTGGCAATGCGAAGCTGATGGCCGAAGTCGGCGCACAGCTCAATGGAAGCGAGGGCGCGGCGGCGCGACTCGCATCGGAAGGGCGCACGCCAGTCTATGTCGCGCTCGAGCGTGATGTGCTCGCGGTGCTCGGTGTCGCCGATCCGCTCAAGCCTGAGGCCAAGGAGGCAGTGGCCGCGCTGCGGCGCATGAAGGTGGACGTCGTGATGCTCACCGGCGATTCGCGCGAGACGGCCGAGTCGGTGGCGCGCGAGGTCGGGATCGAGCACGTCGTCGCCGAAGTCATGCCCGATCAGAAGGTCGCCGAGGTGAAGCGGCTGCAGGACGCGGGCAAGGTGGTCGCGATGGTGGGCGACGGGATCAACGACGCGCCCGCGCTGGCGCAGGCGGACGTCGGCATCGCGATCGGAACGGGAACGGACATCGCGATGGAAGCGTCGGACATCACGCTCATGCGCGGCGATCCGCGCGCCGCGGTGGCCGCGATCGCGCTCGCGCGCCGGACGATGCGTCTCATGCGCCAGAACCTCTTCTGGGCATTCATCTACAACGTGATCGGCATTCCGCTGGCGGCCGCCGGGCTGCTGAGCCCCATCATCGCGAGCGCGGCGATGGCGTTCAGCTCCGTGAGCGTCGTCGGAAACTCTCTGAGATTAAGGAGATTTCATGTCTGAGACAGCTGCCTGCGCGTGCGCTGTGGGCCTGGACGAGGGCCGCAAGGCCGTCGCCGTCGATCCCGACATCAAGGAGCGCAACCTCAAGCGCCTGCGCCGCATCGAGGGGCAGGTGCGCGGGCTGCAGAAGATGGTGGAGGAAGACCGCTACTGCGCCGACGTCATGACGCAGATCTCATCGGTGCACGAGGCACTGCGTTCGGTGGGCCGAGAGCTCATGCGCAATCATCTGAAGCACTGCGCCACGTCTGCGATTGCGTCGGGCGCGGAGGAGGCCGAGGCGATGTACGACGAGCTCATTGAGTTGATGTACAAGCATGCTCGCTGAAAGGCGTTCTCGGCCCCGCGTCGACAAGTAATGATGCGACGCGGGTGAGTTCTCGGCGTCGCGCTAACGCGCGACGGTGCGCGAGATGACGCCGCGATGACGCGACGGCGTATGCTTCGGCATGCAGGACTTTCGGAAGGTCAAGGCCTGGCAAGCCAATCGGCTGCTGATCGTTCGGATCTACCGCGTGACCGCCTCGTTCCCACGCGAAGAGCGGTTCGGGATCACGGCGCAGATGCGAGAATCAGCGATATCCATAGGCGCGAACATCGCCGAGGGGTGCGGACGGGGGTCGTCAGCGGACACTCACCGCTTCTTCCACATGTCGTTCGGATCCGCTGTTGAGCTCCTACACCACCTGATCACGTCCCTCGACCTCGGCTACCTCAGCCAGGACCAATTCGACTCGCTGGAGGCAGAGCTCGAATCAGTTCGCAGGATGACCGCCGGGTTCATGAAGAAACTGAAGCAGGCGTAATGACGCCCGCTCACCGGCGGCGGAGCCGCCGGGCCGAGACCCCACGGCGC
>JBOHTL010000123.1:0-5585 GCA_050733735.1 Gemmatimonadaceae bacterium | reverse complement strand
GGCTCACCGGCATCGGCCCGCTCATCGCGTGGCGCAAGGCGTCGGTGTCCAATCTCCGGCGGCAGTTCCTGTGGCCGGCGATCTTCGCGGTCGCCTTCGCGCTGCTGCTCCTGGCCGTCGGCATGCGACACATGTACGCGCTCATCGCCTACTTCCTCGCGGCGTTCGTGGCGGCCACCATCGTTCAGGAATTCTCGAAAGGCATCGGCGCTCGTCGCTCGATCCACGGCGAAGCGTTCCCCGTCGCCTTCATGCGTCTGATTGCGCGCAACCGGCGCCGCTACGGCGGATACATCGTGCACGCGGGGATCGTGATGATCTTCGCCGCGTGGGCAGGACTGGCGTTCCGCTCGGAGCACGACGTGAGTCTGACGGCGGGGCAGGAGTTCAACGTCACCGATCCGTACGGTCGGCGGTGGCGTTTCGTGAGCCAGGGCGTGTCCACGTCGCAGTCGCTGAACCGCGAGATCACAGCGGTAGCCCTGGAGACGTGGCGTGACGGCGAGAACATCGGCCTGATCAGCAGCGAAAAACGCCAGTACTTCGACTCGCAGCGCCGTCCGACCTTCGAGCCGTCCACCGAAGTGGGCATCCGTTCCGACGCGCGGCTCGATACGTACATCGTGCTCGCGGGGGTTCGCGAGGGCGCCGCCGAGCTGCGCATTACCTTCAACCCGCTCGTCGTGTGGGTCTGGCTCGGCGGCGCGCTGATGGCGATCGGTGGATTGATCGTGATGTGGCCGCAGGCAGAGCGGCGCCGCCAGTCGGGTTATGCCGCGAGCCTGAGGCCTGCGACGCCGGAGCCGGAAGCCGCGGGCGTCGCGTGATCAGCCGCCGCGATCTGCTGCAGCGTGGTGCGCTCGGTCTGGCGGGCATGGTCGCGCCTTCGCTCCTCCGGGGACAGGAGCCTCCCGCGGGCATCGTCGATTCGTCGAACCTTTTCGCGATGGACCAGAGCGCCGCGCGTTCGGTGCGGCTGCCGCGCAAGCCGGGCGCCACGCCCTCGATGTCGGTTGCCGAACGCGACGATCTCGAGCATCGGATACGCTGCCAGTGCGGCTGCACACTCGACGTGTACATCTGTCGCACGACGGACTTTTCCTGCCAGGTGTCTCCCTCGATGCATCGTGACATCATGGCGCTCGTCGACGGCGGTTACACCGCGGAGGAGATCCTCGAGGAGTTCGTGAACGTCTACGGCGAGCGCGTCCTGATGGCGCCGCCCCGCGAGGGGTTCAACCTCGTCGGCTACATGCTGCCCGCGTCCGCGATCGCCGTGGGCGCCGTGGTCCTCGCCGTCATCGTGCGTCGCTGGCGTCGTACCACGCCCGCAGGCGCGACTCCGACATCGGCGACGCGTCCGCTCGAGGCGTCGGCGGAAGAGTTGCGGCAACTCGAGGCCGCGGTCCGCGACGACTCGTGAGCAGCGACCTGGTCGCGCTCATGGCAGGCACCGCGCTCGCCGTCGGCGCGCTCGCCTTCGTGCTGTACCCGCTGTTCTTCGACGTTCGCCCGCGCGCCCGCCCGGCGGCGCGCACGGAGCATCGTCCGGCCGACGATAGCGCCATCGTCGCGCTGCGCGAGATCGAGTTCGATCGGGCCACGGGCAAGCTCTCCGAATCGGACTATCAGGAGCTCAAGCAGCAATACTCCGTGCGCGCGTTGCGCGAGATGCGCCGCGCCGGCAGCACGAACGCCGTCGAGGTGGCCGCGGATCCCATCGAGGCGCGAGTGCGCGCATTCCGCAGCACGCACCGCGAGTGCGACACGTGCGGCGTGCGTCCGGAGGCCGACGCGATCTACTGCTCGACCTGTGGGGCGTTCCTGGATCGCGCGTGCCCGGAGTGCGGAGCCGAGATCACCGAGGCGGGGGCGGCATTCTGCGCGAAGTGCGGCATCCCACTCGGCGCAGCTGGCAACTCACCACATCAGTTCAACAGGTCCAGCGCCTGGGGATACTCTATCGCTCGACCGTCTCCAGCCGCCGTAGCGCCACCCGGATAGGCACCACCGTCGCCGCGATGCACAGCGCCGCCGCGAGTCCGAATCCAATCGCCATTCCCACAGGGTCGGTGGCCTCACCGAACGCGCGCGACCGCAGATACCCGATCACGGGCCGCGCTTCGAGAATCACGACCCCGCCGATCACTGCGATCGAGCTCATCATGAAGAGCAGTCCGCCGAACGACGTGGGAATCTGCGCCGCGTTCTCCGTCTCGAACTGCGGGAACAGCGTTCCGAAGCCGATCGCGAGGCCCGCGACCGCGAACGTCATCAGCACGATCGTGAGCGTCGACACCGCGAACATGAAGGCACTCACGCGCAGCAGATAGTTCGTCACGCCAACGATCCCGACAGCGAGGACCAACAGCGGCATCGTTCCCACCCAGAATTTCGACCAGAGCAGATCGCGCATCGACATGGGGCTCGAGCGCAGCAGCCAGAGCGTGCGTCCCTCCAGGCTGACACCGGGAAAGATGAAGCGCGCCGCGATCGACGCGAGCACGAAGCCGGCCAGCACGAGGTTGAGGAACGGCACCACGTTCTGCAGCAGCAGTGATACGCCTTCCTGCCCGAGCGGCAGATACTTGATGTTGAAGACGTACACCACGATCAGCACCGCGAGCAGAATCAGCTGCGACCACTGCGTGGTGTCGCGGAAGAACAGGCGTACTTCCTTGAGCACCAGCTCCCGCCTCAGCGTGCCGAGCGGCGACAACAGCACTTCACCGACTCGGCGCATCGCGCCGCCGCGTGCCCAGCGCTCCGAGCTCTCCTGCGCTTTGCTGAATCCCTTCGTGTATAACCAGCGGTGGATGAGCGCGCCGAAGACCACCATGGCGGCAGCCGTCGTCCAGAGGAGGTAGAAGGGCAGGTAGTCGAGCCGGAACTGCAGCCAGCTCATCGTCGCTTCCTGCGCCCATTCACTCGGCAGCAACGGTGATGTCGGTGTGCGCAGCACCGCCACGAAGTCCACGAGCGAACGGAATCCTTCCGGGCGGGCAAGCCGCTCGGGACGCACGATCCTGAACAGCAATACGATGCCGCCCGCCGCCAGCACGGCGATGACGCTCAGGATGTCCCGGGTGCGGCGTGCAGGGAAGACGTTGACCAACACGAGCGTGAGCATGCTGCCGATGACGGCGGGAATGATCAGCAGCGGCAGGAAGATCGCGAGCACCACGAGAGGAAACCACCAGCCGCCGTCGTACACGGCGCCATACGCGGCGAACATCGGGATCGCCATGAGCACGACCATCCAGCTGGAGTGGATGATGGTCTCGAGGAGCTTGGCGCCGTACAGCTTGAGCCAGTCGACTGGGCCGGACACGAGCAGGTCCAGATCCTTCGCGAGGAAAAAGCTCGACAGCGCGGTGATGATGTTCGACAGCAGGAGAATCGAAAAAAACCCAACGAGAATCAGGCCAAGGAGCTTGCCGGCCAGCAGCGGGCCGATCTCCTGGACACCGCGGAAATACGCGAGCAGGCGATACAGCACGCCGAAGACGAAGCTCCAGAAGAGCAGCCCGAAGAAGGCGAGAATCGCGAAGCGCGCTCCGCGTCCCCGCTCTCCGCTCAGCGACCTGGCCCGGGCCGTGAGCCACTTGGGCCAGAGCAGATGAAAGAGCGATGGATCGGGCGGCTCGATCAGGTGAGCCCCCGTGTGCGAGCTCAGCACGCGCGGCTTTGCCGCGGCGTGTGGAGCACCTTCCGCCCGCGCGTGCGCGTCAGGCATCCAGCACGTCGACCAGCTCTCTCGCGGCGTTGTCGCCGGTGAGCTTGAGAAAGATGTCTTCGAGTCCGGAGCCGCCGCCAGCCGCGTGCTGCTGCAGTTCCGCCATCGTGCCGTGCGCGCGAATTCGTCCGTTCTGGATGATGCCGATGCGATCGCACATCGCCTCCGCCACCTCGAGAGTGTGCGTCGACATCATGATCGTGTACCCGCGATTGCAGTACTCCCGGAAGAGATCCTTGAGGATGCGCGCGGCCTTTGGATCGAGACCGACCATCGGCTCGTCGACCACGATGACCTCCGGCCGGTGCACGAAGGCGCTGGAGATGATGAGCTTCTGACGCATGCCGTGGCTGTAGCTCTCCACCAGCTCGTCGCGCCATTCCTCGAGATCGAACAGCGCGAGCAGCTCGCGGGCGCGGTGCTCGACGCTCGATCCCTTCTGGTCGTACAACCCGGCCACGAAGGTGAGGAACTCACCGCCGGTCAGCTTCTCGTAGATGAAGGGACGGTCGGGGATGAAGCCGAGCTTCATCTTCGCGACGACGGGATCTTTCGCGATATCGACCCCGCCGATCTCGACGCGACCACCCGTCGGCCGGAGAATCCCGGCGATCATGCGAAGCGTAGTCGTCTTGCCCGCGCCGTTCGGACCGAGGAAGCCGAACAACTCCCCCCGCGGCACCTCGAGATCGATGCCGTTCACGGCAGTGAACTCGCCGTACTTCTTGGTCAGCTGTATGAGTTTGATCATCGCGTATCGATCACGTCGATTCTGAGATTGCCGATGAGGCGGAGCAGCTCCATCTGACGGCCAAAGCCGCCCATCACGAACCGCAGATGCGCGGCGTCGGCCGGGAACTGTCCGAAGGTGGGATCCACGGCGACCCAGGTGCGCAGCCGCACTTCGGGCCAGGCGTGGTAGTAGAACTTGCCGTCGACATACGCGAGCCCGGAGGCGACGCGCGCCGGCACGCCCGCCGCGCGCGCAAGCGCGACGAACAGTTGCGCGTGCTCATTGCAATCGCCGCGGCGCGTGTGCAGGACGTGCAGCGCGCTCGGAATGCCGATGGTGATGGCTTTCTCCAGCGAGTCGTGCACCCAGCGGTTGATACGCTGCGCGATCACGCGCGGATCGCGACTGCCATGAGCGAGCCGCTGCGCCAGCGCCACGATCTCCGGATGTGCGACTTCGAGGAACGGCTCTGGACGGGTGTCCGGCTTCGTCGACTCGTCACCGGCGATGTAGCGCGGGCTGAGCGCCTGCGAGTTCTCCCGGGTGATGACCAGCGTGTCGCCGATCAATTGCTGGCGTCCGCCGTGGAGGTCGAATCCCCCACGCTCCAGCGACACGCCACTCAGGTGGACCCGCAGCTCCGCCATGGACGACCGCAGCCGTTTGTTGGCCGCGATCGCCGTCGTCTCGAGGATGTCCCGATCGGCAGTCGTGGTTTGCGAACGAAGCTCGCCGTCTCGCCTGCTCGCCGCCTCGCCTTCTTCCGTTTCACGCCGCCAGTTCTCGAATGCCACCTCGTATGGCCGCCGCTCGAGACGGAATCCGAACTGCGTGCTCGCCAGCAGCCGGCCCTGCTGATCGACCCAGCCGGCGACCCCACTGCCGCTCTGCGACGCGAGCTGCCACGCGCGAACCGTGTCCGGCAGCACACCGCGCCAGCGGCTGGTGGTCGTGTCGAACACGGAGCTGTCGTTCACGACGAAGAGCGATTCGGCTCGCACGTCGATGCGCACGTCGCGCGGCCGGAGCGCGGCGGCGTCGAAGAGCGGGAGCACATAGCTCTTGCCGACGCTCGGACGGTCCTCGAGGGCGACCGCCAGCGGCGCGAGGTTCGGC
>JBOHTL010000122.1:0-6627 GCA_050733735.1 Gemmatimonadaceae bacterium | reverse complement strand
GATCCAACTCGAGCAGCCGGCCGAGACGGCCGGCGCGGACGAGCACCCACAACCCGTCCTTGTTCCCGTCGATGTCCTGGTACGCCTCGGGCAAGAGGATCCGGTCGGTCACCACGCCGGTCGCCTCGTCGATGCTGAGGATGCGATTGGTCACCCACGCCCCCACCTGCATTCCTTCCTCGACGCGGTTCAGGCTGCCGAATGGAGCGATTCTGCCCATGTCCAGGACTTCGTTGTGCAGGGTATTGAAGCCCACGCGGAAGTCCCAGCCGAAGTTCTGGCGGCTGACCGGCGTCGCGTTGACCGCGACCTCGAATCCGCGGTTCACGACCTTGCCGATGTTCACGAACGGGTCCTGTGTAAAGCCCAGCGACGTGGCCAGCGGTTGCGCGAGAATCAGGTCGCGACTGGTCTTGTTGAAGTAGGTGAGTTCGAGGCTCAGGCGGTCCTGGAGGAAGCCGGCGTCGAAGCCTGCTTCAATCTCCTCACCACGCTCGAACCGCAGACTGTCGTTCCCCGGGTTCTGCGGCACAGCGCCCGGCTGCACGATCGATCCCACGAGATATGGCTCTGGATCGAGTGTCGTGAGCGACGCGCCTGCGCCCGGGATACGACCCGTGGTGCCCCACGCCGCGCGGACGCGGAAGGTGTTCACGAAGGGCACGTTCCAGAACGGCTCTTCACTCGCGGTCCAGGTCGCGCCGATCTTGGGCAGGAACACCCAGGAGGCCTCGCGACCGAACGCGGACGCGTTGTCCCAGCGCGCGCCGAACTGCGTGTACAGGCGGTCGTTCCAGCCGAGCTGCAGCTGCGTGATGAGCCCAATCGTGCGCTCCAGCGCGTAACCCTGGTCGCCGGAGGTGAGCGACGCTGCACCCACGACGTTGTTCGAGTTGACGGTGAGCCCTTCACCTTCCGCGATCACGATCTCGGCCCGGTCCTGCAGCAGCTGCGTGCCGAAGGAGAAGTTCGAGACGAGGTTCGGCCGCAAATTGTGGCGCAGGTTGCCGAGGTAATCGATGGTATAGCGCTCCAGACCGCGGCGCCCCTCGGAGATGGACCCGACGTTGATGTTGTACGACCCGCGGGGGTTGCGCGGCAGGAAGCGGCGGTCTTCCTCGCGGCTCCAGTCCGCGCCTGCGACGAGTCGGTTGCTGAACCACTCGAGCGGCGTGTACGACGCGGTGATCGTGCCGATCATCCGGTGCGTCTGGCGTTCGTTCTCGATCAGCTTCATCGCCTCCACGTCGCGCTGCACGCCGAACCAGCCGTTCTGGCCCGAGCTGTCCACGGTGCGGGTCAGCGGCGAACCGAGATGCGCGTTGCCGAGCCAGCCGAAGATGTTGTTGTCGTTGTCCGGCAGGTCGGTGTTGGTGCGATTGAGCCCCACGCCTGCGTCGAGCGTGAGCGTCTGCGTCGGCAGCCAGTTGAAGTTCACTCGGCCGCCCAGGCGGTCGAGCTGGTTGTTGGGCAGCACCCCGAGCTCGTGCTCGGAATTGAAGGAGGTATAGTAGCCGTAGTTCGCCCCACCGCCTCGGCCGCTCCAGCCAAGGCCGAGCGCCCGGCCGTCACGGAAGGCGCTCTCGCGAAGGAGCGGATTGTCGCTCACGAGGTCCCCGGCGGTCAAACCGAAGCACTCCGCATGATTCGGGTTCGCCACGTGCGTCGCGCTGCAGCGACCGAAGTTCGTGACGGGCTCGAAGTTCTTGTCGATCCAGCCGTTTTCCACCGACAGCGTCTGGCTGAAACGATCGGCGCCCACCCGGCCGCGCTTCGTGATGATCTGGATCACGCCAGTCGACGCGTCGGCTCCGTACAGCGTCGCCGCCGCGGGGCCCTTCACGACTTCGATGGATTCAATGTCCGCCGGATCGATATCGTGCAGGCGCTCAAAGTCCTGGCCGCCCGTGAAAAACGCCGCGGCACCACCGGAGTGCACGCGAACGCCGTCGACGTAGATCAGCGGCTCGTTGCTCAGCGAGATGGACGAGACGCCACGGATGCGGATCTGGTTCGAGGTGCCGGCGGACCCGGACGCGGACGTCACCGACACACCGGTGACGCGCGACTGCAGGATCTGCTGAACGGATTTGACCGGCGCGACGTCGATCAGGTCTGAGACATCGTTGTCCGCCACCGTCGCAGCCTGTGCCTTGCGGGTCTGCTCACCGGCGGTACCGGTGACGACGACCTCGTCCAGCGATATCGCGGACGTGGTGAGCTGCGGGTTGTTCTCGAGCGTCTGGCCAGCGGCCAGGGTGAGCTGGATCTCGGCGGCCTTGTAGCCGATCCGCCGGACGACGAGCGTCACGCTGCCCGGACGGATGCCGGTGATCCGATAGGCACCACGCACATCCGTGCTGGACTGCAGGTTGGTGCCGTCAATCGTGAGGCGGACATCCGAGATCGGTGTCCCGGTACCCGCGTCGCGTACGACGCCGTGGACCGTTGCGGTTTCCTGGGCGGATGCGAATCCTGGTGCCAATAGCGCTACCGCTACGGCGAGGGCGCGCAGCATACCCCGCAACGCTGACTGTCTGGTCATTCGAAGCCTCTAGGGTTACAAAGGCAATGATCAATGCACGGCCGGAGGTGGCCTGTGCAGACGTGCTCGACCGTCTTGGACGCAGAAAAGCTAATCCAGCGGCCCAACGTCATGTCAACCCGCCATTTCGTCTTATCGTCACACCGGAGTTGACGTTGGGACCAACCGGGGCAGTTATTCTGGGACACGAATGTCCGCTTCATTGATCGTCGCCCTGCGGGCCTGTGCGGCCGCCAGCATCTCCCTCGGCCTGGGGACGCCTGCCTCCGGCCAACAGACCGATGGGACTGTGGTGGGTGTCGTCCGCTCACGGGACTCCGGAACGCCGGTTTCCGGAGCGATCATCGAGATCCGGAGCCTCGGCCTGCAAACGACATCGGACTCCGGTGGCGGCTTTCGGATCGCCGGCGTCGAGCCTGGCGAGGTGCGGGTCGATCTGCGCGCGCTCGGCTTTCACGCCGTCGTCCTGTTCGTGAAGGTTCGCAGAGATACCACCTCCATGGTCGAGGTCGCGATCCAGCCCGTGCCCCTGCCGGCAGCCGAAGTCGAAAGCGGCATGCGGCGCGGCGATGAACGCATGCGCGGCTTCAATCGCCGGCTCGACGCGGGTTTCGGACGATTCCTGACCCGCGACGACATCGAGAGCCGGCGCGGCGTTACCGACACGAAGGAGCTGCTCCGCGGCATGCCCGGCGTTCGTCTCGTCGGCAATCGCGTGCAGATGTCGTCGTCCGCGAGTTCGCCGCGCTGCATGGTACAGTTCTTCGTCGATGCCGTGCACATCGCCGGTGCAACCACGGATTTTCTGTCGCAGTTCCGACCGCGGGACATCGAGGGGCTGGAGGTGTATCGAGGTCCGGCGGAGACACCGCCGGAATTCAGTCGCGGCGGCGCGCACTGCGGCGTCGTCGTGATTTGGACACGTACTCCCGGAGGATCGCGTTGAAGCGCGCCTTTGTCTTGCTGTTGATTGCGGCGGTGGGATGCCGGATCGACAAGTCCGGGCTCGAGCCCGGCGAGGGAACGGTCTTCGTCAACATTACCGACAACGGTTTCACGCCCGACACCATCCGTGTGCCGGTCGGCAGATCCGTTCGTTGGACGAACCGCAGCACGCAGCTGAACCACGCCGTCCAATCGGACTTGTTCGGCAGCCAGCCGCTCGGCGATGACGCCTGGGTGCAAGTGCGGTTCGATGCCGCCGGCGCGGTCGACTACTTCTGTCCGCTCCACACGGACGAAGCGGGCGAGCCCATCAAGATCGGCACAGTCTTAGCGGAATAAACGGCGGACTCTACTGACAACCGTGCGCGCCATTCGAGACGCGAGCGTGCGGTTCGCTTCACCGGCCTGCTGCGTCGCCCTGGACGTCCCCCGCAGACCATAGACTGCGGGAGTCCTGGGAGGTGAATCGATGTTGAACCGTTCTGTCCGTTTTGCGGCCGCGCTCGCTCTTGGCTTTGCCGCGCCATCCGTGGCCATCGCTTCCGGCGAGCCGCTGCCGCGCGTCTCTGACCACGTAATCATCATCTCGATCGACGGGCTCCGTCCCGACGCGATCGACGAGTTCGACGCGCGCAACCTCGAGCGCCTCATGCGCGAAGGCGCGTATTCGCTTACCGCGCAGACGATCCTGCCGAGCAAGACGCTTCCGTCGCATACGTCGATGCTCACCGGCGTCGATGTCGACGAGCACGGGATTGACTGGAATTCCGATCAGACGGACGTACACGGGCACGTCGACGTACCCACCATCTTCACGCTGGCGCATGCCGCCGGATATCGCACCGCGGCCTTCTTCAGCAAGACCAAATTCCATCACCTCGAGGTCCCGCAGTCGCTGGATCATGTGCGTTCGCCCGAAGCGGGCGGGCTGCTGCGCGGCCGGTTCATGTGGACGCGCACCGTCGGCATGGTCGAGGATTACCTCGAGAGCGGAGTCGATGCGCCGAACCTGATGTTCGTGCACATCGGCGAGCCCGACTACGCCGGCCACATCTTCGGCTGGATGAGCAGCATCTATGGTCTCGCGGTACGCGAGGCGGACCACGCGGTCGGTGAGATCCTGGACGAGGCCAACGACCGCTTCGGCGCGGGCAACTACACGCTCATCGTCACGGCGGACCATGGTGGTCATGGCCGCGAGCACGGCAGCGCAGACCCGCGCGACACGACGATCCCATGGATCGTCTGGGGCAAAGGCGTTCAGCCGGGGGCCACCCTTCCCGCGATTCGCACCATGGACACCGCCGCGACCGCGATGTGGATGCTCGGCATTCCGACGCCGTCGGATTGGGTCGGCAAGCCTGTGGCATCGGCATTCGACTCGCGCACACTTGCATCGACGAACTAGCGTGGACGCATCGCGCGTGGACGCATCGCGACAGAACGGTTAGACGCGGAACCAGCAGGAAAAAGCTGGAAACAACGCTGGAGGGCCTGAGGGGTAACAACCACGGTGCTCTTCAGCGTTTTTTCCGCGTGCTCCGCGTAGTTTCCGCGTCAACCCGTTGGTCGAGATCTCTCCCATGCGACTTCTCCTGGCAATCGGACTTCCCGTCGTCGCGGCCTGCAGCAGCGATCGGCCCGCGGCACAAATCGAAAGCACCGGGCAGACAGCCGCCGGCGACACGACCAGCGTTCGCGCCGCGAACATGCAACCGTCGCAGGAGATCTACATCGACAGCGTGACCGCTGAGAATCCGCTCGTCGTGTACGGCCGCGCCCGTACCTTCGAGAACAATGTGCAGGTGCGCGTACGCGACGCGCGCGGTGAGCTGATAGCCCATGGGTTCACCACCAGCGTTGGCGAGATGGGGCATCACAACCCATTTGTCATGCGCGTCTGGCTCACCCGGTCGCCGGGCGACAGCGTGATCGTCGAGTCCTTCGAGTACTCCGCGAAGGACGGATCGGTGCGATCGCTCACGGCGGACACCACGGGTTATCCGGTTCAGAACACCACGCTCACCCTCGACTTCCCGACCAGCGAGTGCACCAGCACGGTCACCGTGCGACGTTCGGCGCCGCGCACCGTGGCGCTCGCGCGTCTTCTGACGGAAGCGCTCGTCGCGGGACCCGACAGCTCCGAGGCCAGCACCGGAGCCACGTCTCCCTTCCCGCGCGGATCGCGAGTGGAGAGCGTGATCCTGCGTCAGGGCGAGCTGACGGTGGATTTCAACGAGCGATTGCAGAACGTCGGCGGATCGTGCGCCGCGCAGGCCATTCGAACGTCCGTGACGCGGACGCTGAGCCGCCTGCCCGCGGTACGGCAGGTTCTCATCACGGCCGGCGGGAGCGGGGAGCTCGCGCTACAACCCTAAGAACCTTCTCGGCCCGCCGCCGACAACCGTTCTCGGCCCGTCGCCGTGATGTTGACTGACGGCGGCGGTCAGTTCTCGGCCCGGCGCTTCGCGCCGGTGAGCAAGCGATCGCTCACCGCGCCGCAGGCGCGCCGAGAACTCACCCGCGTCGCATCACTTCTTGTCGACGCGGGCCGAGAACGCTTATCCCTATTCGCCCCGCGGAACGAACTGAAAGCTCATCTCCACGTTTTCGCTGACCGCCTGAGCGACCGGGCCGGCGGTGCGCGCGGGATCGAAACGCAGGGTGGCCACCACACGCTTCACGGACTCCGAAAACGCCGCGTGTGGTGACGACACCACCGTGTAGGTGCCAATGACCGGGCGGCCGAGGGTGTCGATGTCGAAGCGCACGATCACCATGCCTCCGACGTTGCTCTTCGCGAGCTGCGGCGGATAGCCCGGCGCCGGGGTATCTCCGATGAGGCGCGCGCGACGCGCGGGAGCGGTCGGTACGAGCTCTCTGGCCGCCGTGCGCTGCACGTTGGCGAGACTCGACTGCAACTGCACCTCGAACGCGGCGCCGAGATTCTGTGAGGGAACGTTGATGGACCGCGCCACGGAATCGAGCCGTCCGGCCATCGGACGCTGCAGGAGGAGTGGCGTCTCCGGTTCTTCCTCGACCACGGGGCGTGGCGTCGGACGGGACTCGGTGCGCCGCGGTGGTGGCGACGAGGGGGAGGGGGCGTTCGTAGCGGTGTCCTTCTGTACTTCACCACC
>JBOHTL010000121.1:0-5869 GCA_050733735.1 Gemmatimonadaceae bacterium | reverse complement strand
CGCCACGGGATGCTGGGGACTGAGGTGCTGCGTGTCGACTCGCTTCCCCCTGCCGACGCGAAGATCTCCATCGAGTGGAACGAGTTCGAAGTGAACACCAAGGAGCTGGTGCAGCGCGGGCGCGCGGTCGACGCCGTGCCGGACACACGCGGGCACTTCAAGGTGTGTGACGTACCACTTGGTACGTCGCTGGTCGTTCGCGCGGCGGCGGAAGGGCGCGAGTCGCGGCCGGACACGGTCCGACTTTCACCCGAGAGCCGTTTCGCGTTCACGTCGCTTCGCCTGACCGACCCGATCGGGAACTTCATTCTCGCCGGTCGGATTCTCTCGGATCTCGACGGTTCGCCGATCGAGAACGCCGAGGTCTCCATCCCGGCGCTGGCGCGGCGAGTCCTCACCTCGAGCGACGGCGCGTTCCTGCTGCGCGACATTCCCGAGGGCATCCAGGAGATCAACGTGCGCAGGCTCGGCTATCGTCAGGGACGCGCGTGGGTCAACTTCGGCGCGACGAAAACGGTGGAGCGCAACTTCCTCATCGGCCGCGCGACCGCGCTCGACACGATCGCCGTCACTGCTACGCGGGGGATGGAACAGTTCGAAGAACGGCGGAAGACGGGGCTCGGGCAGTTCGTCACTCGCGCGCAGCTCGAGAAATACGAGGCGCAGGAGCTGCCCACCATCCTGGCCCGGGTGCGCGGCGTGCGGTTCATTCGCGCGGGCACGGCAACATACGTGGTCGGCGGTCGCGGTGGCCCCGACACGTTTGTGCTGCAGCAGGACGTTTGCGCCAGGCTGAGGTTTGAGGGGAAGGAGCCGGAGAAACCACAGCGCTGCCAATGCTACGCACAGGTGTATCTCGACAACATGATGTTCTACGGCGGCATGAAGGGTGAAACCGTTCCCGACATCAACAACATTCCGGTGATGGCGATCGAAGCGCTGGAGTACTATCCCGGCGTAGCGGGCGTACCGGTGATATTCAGCCGCCCCAACGCCAGCTGCGGCGTCCTTGTCATCCACACGCGTCGCGGAGGCTCAGGATGACGCGTGCGCGTAGGTGAGCAGAGGCAGCGCTCCCTCGATCTCCGCGCGCATGGGTTCGAGCCAGGGTGGCAGCACGAGCGTTTCTCCGAGACTCTCGAGCTCCTCGTCCGCGGTGAATCCCGGCCCGTCGGTCGCGATCTCGAAGAGCACGCCACCGGGCTCGAGAAAGTACACGGACTTGAACCAGAATCGATCGATGACGTCGGTGGGCCGGCGCTTGGCCTGGGCCACACGCGCCTGCACGGCGACCTGCGCGTCGTCGTCGGGGACGCGCCACGCGACGTGATGAATCGCGCCCACGCCCCACGAACCGCGAGCCTCGCCCGGAAGCTCGCGAATGTCGAGATGCGCGCCGGAACCGCCGGCGCCGACGAGGAAGCGATGCCATCCATCCTCCGCACCGCCGGCACGGAAGCCGAGCACACCGGTCAGGAAGTCGCGTGTCGTCGCCAGTGAGTGCTCCCACAGGCGCACGCTGTGCAGTCCGAGGATCTGCTTGTCGGCCGGCACGGGACTGCGATCCCACGGCGTGAACTCGCGCTCGTCGCTGGTTTCGACGAGAGCGATGTGCAGGCCGTGCGGATCGTCCAGTGGCAGCACGCGCTCGCCGAATCGGCGTTCTTCTGCGCCTGGCGAGATCCCGTGCTCGCGGAGTCGTCCCGTCCAATAGGGAAGACTGTCGGCCGGAATCGCGAGCGAGACCTCCATGCTCAATCCGATCCCCGGACGCACCTTCGGCATCGATGGCCACGGGAAGAACGTCAGGTCCGCACCGGGATGTCCTTCGGCGTCGGCGAAGAAAAGATGGTACGTGTCGGGGGCGTCCTGGTTGACGCTCTTCTTGACGAGCCGCATGCCGAGCACGGTAGTGTAGAAATCGAGATTCTCCTGCGCGTCGCCTGAAATGCAGGTGACGTGGTGAATGCCCGTGATCTCGTTCATGCGCACCTCGGTTCGGCTCTCCGTGCAATCTGCGCTGTTGCGGCGTCTTGCGGAATCAGTGCGCGTTCCGCATAGCTTGCGCCCTTCCATCTCCGAGACGTCGAGGCATCTGCTCAATGACCTGGATCGAGACTCGCGACCCCAATGCGGACACCGGCGCGCTGAACGCAGCACATCTCAAACAGCGCGCCCTCTACCCCAAGGAATACGCCGTTCCCACACTGCCGTCGAACAGCGGTCCCGCCGGAATCGTAGCGTCGCATGCGCTCCTGCCAGACACACTGTACCACGCCTTCGCCACACTTGGCACCCTGCTCAGTCCCGACCTTCCCCTCGAGCGGCGTCACCACGAGATGATCGCGACCGTGGTGTCGGTGACCAACCGCTGCCGGTATTGAATGCAGGCGCACGCAGAGTTTCTGCGTCGGGTCACGCTGGACGAGTCACTGATCGCGCAGCTGCGCGACGACTATCGCGCGGCGGCAATCACGCCAGCGGAGCGGGCGATGCTCGATTTCGCCGTACAGCTGTCCGTCGACGCCACGCGTTTGTCGCGTGACGACATCGAAGGGCTGAAGAGCCACGGCTTCGACGATCGCGCGATTCTGCAGATCACCCTGATCGCATCCTGGTTCAACTACATCAATCGCGTTGCGGATGCGCTTGGAGTCGGCAGAGACGATCCGGCGGGAGCAGAGTTGCCGGTGCCGGAGCCGGCATCCTGGGTAAAGCCATAAAGGCGCAGTCAGCCTTTCTGCACTGTCCTCTCCTGCTCCACATACTCGATCGCTCCTCGCTCCGGCTTCACACCACGGCCAAAGCGATCTGCCCAGATGCGCGTGAGCTCCGCGCCATAGAGCAGGATCCACGACGAGTAGTAGACCCACGCGAGCACCAGCACGAGCGAGCCGGCCGCACCGAAGGCGTCGCCGGGATTGGAGCTGCCGAGGTAGAGGCCGATGAGCTCCTTGCCTCCGACGAAGAGCACCGCTGTCGCCAGGGCGCCGACCCACGTATCACGCCACGCGGTGCGTGCGTCGGGGAGCATGCGGAACATCACGGCGAACAGCGCGATCACCACGCCGAACGACAGCACGACGTTCCCGCCGTGGACCAGCGCGCCGAGCACCCCCTCGAGCCTGGCCGTGCGATCCATGACGGCGCCCAGGAGCGCGCTCACGGCGAGTGAGACGAGCAGCAGGAACGCCACGACGATCACGACGCCGAACGAGAAGATCCGCTTGACCAGGAAGTTCCGGATCTCGCCGCGGCGGGGATCGGGCTTCACGTTGAAGGTCTTGTTCAACGCCGTCTGGAGCTGCGCGAACGCGGTCGTCGAGCCGAACATCACCGTGATGAATCCGAGGACCGCGGTCAGCGATGGGCTGATGTCGCTCTGGCGCGCGGCTGAGATCACCGTCGCGATCTGCTCACCCCCGGCGGGTCCGATGAGTCCCCGGATCTCGGCGACGATTGCATCCTGAACGACCTGCGGATCCATGAGACGGCCGACGATCATGAGCACCAGCGCGAGCAGCGCCGGCAGCGAGAAAATTGTCGAGAAGGACAACGCGCCGGCCATGCTGGGCCCGCCGTCACCGAGGAACTTTTTCAGCGCTTCCCACAACAGTGTGGGGATGTCCCGAATCCGGATCGCCATGCCGGCGCCGGACTGCAAGGCTGGTTCCCGCTAGCCGCGTTCGCTGGGTATGGCGCTCTTCGCGCCGACGCGGACGGGTTCGGCCGCGCCCGATCCCAGGGATCGGTCGCTCATCAGTTTCGTCACGAACCGCTGACCCTCGGAGATCCGCTCGACCTCGATCGCGATCGTGTCGACCGCCTGCTGGAGGTGATCGAGCTTCTGCTGGGTGCCGTGATCGGCCACCGGCGCATGTCGCGGCGCGTTGGTGGCCCGGCGCCAGATGAGTCGCGCGATGGCCACCGCGATCGGCATGAAGACGAAGATCGACAGGATGGCGATGATCGGAACGATTTCCTCCATGACCTCCTGGAAGGCGCGTACGTCAGGATCGGGCGCCGACATCTCGGAAGCGGTGACCACGGCCTCCGGCGGCGCCGTCGACAATGCCAGGTTGACCTGGGTGATCTCACGCTCGATCGTGATGATGCGCTCGTCGAGAACGCCGAGACGCTGCAAATACCCGTCTCGCGCATCGTTGTCCACCGTGCGGAGTCGTGACACGACCGCATTGCGACGTTCCGCCGCATCCTGCAGCTCACTGCGCAAGCGGTCGAGCCGCAGATGCGCAGCATGGACCTGTTCAGCTGTCGTGATCGCCTGAACTTCGGTCTGGCTCTGCGCCGTCATGACTCGGACGATCTGCGGGCTCTGGGGCGGCTGGGGTGCCTGGGCAGGCTGATTCTGGTTCACGTCAGATCATACGAACTGGGGAACCCCCAAGTTACAGTCGGACGCGTCCTCGGGCGTGCTTTCTGAGCGGTTTGAGGGGTTCGCGCGTATACCATGTGACATGATCGCACTTCGACTTTCGAGCGGGTTACGGCACCCGCTTTCTTGCATTCTTGCCCTTGTTTTCGTGGTCGCCTGCAGCTCTGGAGAGAGCGCGCCAGTGCGCCAGAACGGCAATTCCGGCCAGCGCGGCGGCGGTGGACGCGGCCCCGGTGGTCCCTGGGGGGGTCGCAATGCCGGGCCGACCGCCGTGGAAATCCATCAGATCAAGACCGGCTCGCTCGCGCGCGAGATCACCGTGGCGGGAATCCTCGCTCCCATCCGCACGGTCGGCGTGAACGCGCAGCTCGGCGGCGCGCTCAACTCGGTGCGTGTCGAGGAAGGCGATGTCGTTCGCGAAGGCCAGATCCTGGCTGAATTGGATGCGCGTGAGCTGGCCGCGCAGCTGAGAAGCGCGCAGGCGTCGCTGGAACTGGCGAAGAGCACGGCCGAGCGCTCTGCGGCGCTGTTCAAGGATCGCGTCGTGACAGCCGCCGAGCACGAGCGCGATCAGGCCGCGCTCGCGGCTGCCCAGGCCACCCACGACGCGCTGCGTACGCGCATCGCGTACGCGCAGGTGCGCGCCCCGGCGACCGGTGTCATCACGGAGAAGCGCGTCGAGGCGGGAGATGTGGTGAGCACGCAGGCGCGCCTCTTCACCGTGGCCGACGTGTCGATCCTCGTCGTGCGCGTCCAGATCTCCGAGCTCGATGTTCCGACGTTGCGCGCGGGCCAGCGCGCCGACGTCACGATCGATGCGCTTGGCGCCGAGCGTTTCCTGGGAACGATCCGTCGGATCTTTCCGGCCGCGGACAGCGCGACGCGCATGGTTCCCGTCGAGGTACAGGTCTCGGGCGCGGCGGTGCGCCGCCTGCGTCCCGGGTATCTCGCGCGCGTGACGCTCAAGCTGGGTGAACGGCCGGGTGTGATCGTCGCGCCGATCGGCGCCGTCGTCGGCACGCGCGACGCGCGAGCCGTGTTCATCGTGCACGGTGCGTCGGTGGAACGCCGTCCCGTGCGACTCGGCCAATCGAGCGGCAATGTCGTGGAGATTCTCGAGGGGTTGAGAATCGGAGACACCGTGGTCGTGGTGGGGTCTGACCGGTTGCGTGACGGGGACACAGTACGCGTGGTGCCGCCGCTCGGCGACGTCGCGCGCGTCGGAACGGAGATTCGATGAGCGATCCGCGCGACCAGGTGGGCGGAGGGATTTCCAGCTGGGCGATTCGCCGTCCGATCGGCACGGTGATGCTGACGGCAACGGTGCTGATTCTCGGGGGCGTCTTCGTCGGCCGCATTCCCGTCGATCTGCTGCCGGAGATCTCGTACCCGACGGTTCGGGTGAACGTCTCGAACCCCGGCGTCGAGCCGGTCGTACTCGAGGAAACGATCGCGAAGCCGCTGGAGGCCGCG
>JBOHTL010000120.1:0-6239 GCA_050733735.1 Gemmatimonadaceae bacterium | reverse complement strand
GTCCAGCACCGCCAGGCGACTCAACGCTTCGCGTGCTCTCGCCGCCGTCGTGTCGCTTGCGAGCGGATCGATGGCCTCGAGCTCGCGCTCGAGCAGGACGTTCGGATCCGCGGCACGGGCGGCTACCTGACCCGCGCTCGTGTCGGCAACGGCTGTACCCTGGGGTCCAAAAAGCTGAATCGACACCACCGACAAGCCCGCGATCGCGACGACACCAACGATGACCCACAGCGGAATGTTGGTGCGGGATCGCGACTCAGTAACTGGCACGGCCTCGCGCGAGCTGGCGCGGTTCACTCGCGTCGGCGGGACGATCTTGGTGCCTTTGGGCGGAGACGCGACGGCGACCGGCGGTATTGCCGGCGTTGACAGCCTGTTCATCACGGCGGTGAACGCGTTGGTCGCCGCGCTCTCCGGCATCGACGCGACGGCGTTGTAGAGATCGCGTCCGAACTCCCCCGCCGACTTGTAGCGCGTTTCGAAGTCGCGCTGCAGCGCCTTGTCCATCACCACCTGTACCGCCGGGGGCCAGTTGACGTCCGGCTTCATCTCGATGAGGCGCTTGGGCTCATCGGTGAGACGCGCGATCATCGACTCCTGCACCGTCTCCCCGGGGAATGGAAGCTTCCCCGTCATCATCGCGAACGCGACGAGCCCCAGGGAATAGATGTCGCTCCGTCCGTCGAGCTTGTCCCCCGCCAGCTGCTCCGGAGACATGTACTCCGGCGTGCCGACCACGAGCCCCGTCCTGGTGACCTTCTGTGATTCGTTGTTGGCGACCTTGGCGATGCCGAAGTCCACGACCTTCACGCAGTCGGAACCGTCCCGGTTCTTCGCCAGCATGATGTTGTCGGGCTTGAGATCGCGATGCACGATTCCCATGTCGTGCGCGACGGACAGGGCGTCGGCCGTCTGACGCGCGATATCGGCCGCGCGGATCGCCGGCAGCGCGCCGCTCTCCTCGATGATCTTCGTGAGCGGCGGACCCTCGACGAACTCCATCGCGAGGTAGATGAGCCCCTCGCTCGTTTCGCCGAAATCGTACACTGCGGCGACGTTCGGATGGCTGATCTTGCTGGCGTTCGCTGCCTCGCGATTGAACCGGCTGATCGCGTCGGCGTCGTTCACCATGGCGGGGTTCATCACCTTCACCGCGCTCTTGCGGCCCATCTTCACGTGCTCGGCGAGGTACACGGTGCCCATGCCTCCCTCGCCCAGCTTTCGCAGCACGTGATACCGATCGGCGATGATGGTTCCGACGAGATCGCCCCCGGCATTCTGCGACTTCAGCGTCGAACCGTCCTTGGGACAGAAGCGCTGATCGAGCTCGTACTCGGTGCCGCACTGCGGGCAGATTTTCTGCGCGCTCACATGTTCTCCACGCGCATGATCTGATCGCCGACGAGGAACCGCTGTCCTTTCTTGAGACGCCGGTCTCCCCGCACCGCCATGGCCACGCCGTTCCGGCTGCCGGAGTCGTGGATGAAGAACTCGATGTCCTCGGAGACGATTTCCGCGTGCTTCCCGCTCATCGTCTGGTCGTACGGGAAGATCCAATCCCCCGTTTCCCGGCCGAGCATCACGGTGCGGCCCGGCGAGAGATGGAAGACGTCGCGCACGCTTCCATCCGCGCGCAGTTGTTCGAGCACGGCTACGTCCACGGCCGGCGTCACAGAACCCATCCGGCGCGTCGAGTCTGCTTCCGGAGGATGCGGACCAGGGTAGCCGAGTCGTCGGAACGTGAGCATCTGCGACCCGATCAGGATCAGATCGCCGTCGATGAGCTTTGTGGGCTCCTCGATGAACACCCAGCTGCCGTTTCGCGAACCGAGATCCCGAAGCCACAGGCTGCCCTCGTTCAAGTCGATGCGCGCGTGCAGCGGCGACAGAAAAACGTCGAACTGGAATCGGATGTCGGCGTCCCCGCGACCGAGGATGGCCTCACCACGATCGAGCTCGAAGACGGAAGCGGGCTCGCCGCGTTCGTCGAGGATCGCGATGCGTGGTCCGCTCGCGCGCAGCTTGCCGTCGATCAGTGCGCTGACCGGCTTGACGACGGAGACGCGCTCGCCCACGCGGGTGCCGCAACTGGAGCAGAAGAGGTCCTTTCCTTTGGTGTACGGCGCGCCGCAGCTGCGACACGCGCCCTCTTCCACGAGACCGACGACGCGCGTGCCGCAATTGGCGCAGAATGGGTAGCGCGCGTCGGTCGTATGTCCGCACTTGCGGCACTTCGGACCGGGATGCGCGGAGCCACCTCGCGACTGCTCGCCTCCCGTTCCCGGCACATTGCTCGCTGAGAGGTTCACCGTTCCGCCGGGAGTCGGCGTGTAGGCCGACTGAGCAATCTGCGCTGATCGTGTAAGCGGTTTACCGCAGTCGCTGCAGTACCGGGCGAGCGCCTCATTCTCCTGGCCGCAGAAGCCGCAAGTCGTTTTCACGTCGGCGGTTGCGGGGGCGGCTGATGGGGTACGGGGGGGAGGGGAGCTCGGAGTGGTCACACGATGGTCCCCGTGGGGCAAAACGGCATGGGCCGCGAATATAGGTCGCGCCAGAGGGGGGGTCAATGAACGAAGCAGGCATAACGTGGTGTGGTTTCGCGTGTTCGCGTTCTTGGGCACGGTACGATTCGGGGCGCCATTACCTTTCCCGAACGATGCGATATGCCGGTGGCGCGCTGGTGGCCCTTTTCGCCCTTGGAGCATGCCGTCCGGCCACCACTCCAGCGCCCGTCGTCCCCCCGCCGACGGGACCGGCACCCCTGCCAGCAATGCCCCTCGTCGAGGGGCCGCTGCAACCGAACATCGTCTATCCGCGCCCCGACCATCAGATCGGGTCGAGCGATTCGACCTTCATTCTCGGATCGGTCGGGAACGGACGCGCGTCGCTGACCATCAACGGCCAATCCGTTCGGGTGTGGCCCAATGGCTCCTTCCTTGGATTCGTGGCCAACCCGCCGGCATTCGCGCCGCAATACGAGCTGGTTGCCGTGCTCGGCGCGGACACCGCGCGGCTGACGCAGCCCGTGAAGGTGCCCGGTATGGCGGAGCTGCTGCCCGATTCACTTCGTCCGCCGCCGCCACCGCCGAGAGTCATCACCGATACGACGCCGACCTGGGTCATCCTGGGGGACTCGGCGTCCGCGGCGAGCGATACGGATCGCGTCATCATCGGCCGTCCCACGCCGAGCGGCGTGTACCGGTGGTTCCTCTTTCCGGGAACGCGCGTGCAACTCACCGGACGCTTCCCGGGCTACGCCCGCATCCGGCTCGATTCCGCGCTGCAGATATGGGTCGACGCAGCCGACGCGAAGATCCTTTCGTGGGACACGATCCCTCCGCGTCGGGTGGCGGGAAACGCGCGCGTTCGTTCGACGCCGGAGTACTCGGACCTGATCATCCCGGTCGGCGAGCGGCCCTCGTACTTCATTGAAGAACATTCAGGCGTCATCGAGCTGACGCTGTACGACACGCGCGGCGGAACCGACATCGTGAACTTCCCGACGACCGACTCGCTCATCAAGACGGTGGAATGGGAAGCCGAGCGCACGGACCGCATCAAGTACACGGTGCGGCTGACGCAGGACCCGTTCGGGTATCTCGCGTTGTATGAGAATGGCGCGTTCGTGCTGCGGGTGCGCCGGGCACCCCGCGCGTTCGTCGCGACTCCGCCTGACAGTCTCGGACGTCCGACGTCGTACGCCGTCTCCGGCCTGACCATCGCGGTCGATCCGGGCCATCCACCGGCCGGCGCGACGGGACCGACAGGGTTTTACGAGGCGGATGCCGTGCTTCCCGTCGGCTTCGCCCTCCAGCGCATCCTGCAGCAGCGCGGCGCGAAAGTCGTGATGACGCGGACGACCCCTGAACCGGTTGATCTAGCGCTGCGCCCGATCATGGCGCGGCGCGCGAACGCGCATGCGTTCGTCTCCCTGCACTACAACGCCTACGGCGACGGCGTCAATCCGCTGCGTGAGCCGAACGGCATGGAGGTGTACTTCTATCGCGTGCATTCCGAGCCCCTCGCGCGCGCCGTGCAGACCGAGATGCTCGAGCGCATTCCGCTTCCGGATCAGGGCGTGTACTTCCGCAGCCTCGCGGTCGTGAGAAATACATGGATGCCCGCGATTCTCGTGGAGGGCGGTTTCATCATCATCCCGGAGCAGGAATACGCGATGAAGACCTCTCCTTTCCAGGAGAGGTACGCGACGGCGGTCGCGGACGGTCTCGAGGCCTTTTTCCGGGCGCTTCGATCGCAACGGTGAGAGCGCTGCTCCTGGTGTTTTGCGCATTCGCCTCGGCGACTGCGCAAGTGCGTCCCGACAAGGATTGGCGCACCATCCGGAGCGAACACTTCTACGTCCATTTCGCGCCCGAGCTCGAAGACATCGCGCGCCGCGCCGCGGCGCAGGCCGAGACGGCGTACGTGCAGCTCTCGGCGCACCTGGCGCCGCCGCGCGGTCCGATCGATCTCCTCCTCACGGACGACGTCGACTACTCCAACGGCTTCGCCTCGCCGCACCCGACGAACCGCATCGTCATCTACGCCAATCCGCCGGTTACCGAAAGCGCGCTGCGATACACCGATGACTTCCTGCAGCTCGTCGTCACTCACGAGCTCGTGCACATCTTTCATCTCGATCGTGTCGGCGGCGTGTGGGCGCTGTTGCAGAAGGTCTTCGGCCGCGTGCCAATGCTGTTCGTCAACGGCTACCAGCCGCGCTGGATCACCGAGGGGCTGGCCGTCTACTACGAGTCGCTCCTCACCGGCAGTGGGCGGGTCCTCGGCAGCGAGCATCGCATGCTGGCTCGCAGCGCGGCGATCGAGCATCGCTTTCCGCGCATCGACGAGCTCTCGTACGTCTACCCGCGCTTTCCGTACGGCACGGCATCGTACGCCTACGGCTCGCTCTTCATCGACTGGCTGGCCGACACACACGGCGATTCATCGGTCGGTACGTACATCGAGCGCGCGAGCCGGCGTCTCTTCCCCTGGGACCTCGACGGCGCGTCGCGCCGCGCGTTCGGCGGCGCGCTCACGTCGCAGTATCGCAGGTGGGCAGGCTCACTGCGCGCCGAGCTTCCCCCCGCGACCCCGCCCATGCCAGGGTGGGAGAATCTCACCGTCGACGGCGTGTACGCCTCCTTCCCGCGCTGGCTCGACGACACCACGCTGATCTACACCGGTACGCCCGGTGACGAGTCCTACGGCGCGTACCGCCTCGTGCTTCGCTCGCCGGCGCCGGGAGGAGCACCCGGGTCCGGCGTGCGCCGCGAACGAATTGCCCGGCGTCATACTGCCTCGCCCACCACTCCGCTTCCCGACGGCTCGCTGCTGTACTCCGAGCTGGAATACACCGGTCCGTTCACGGTCCGCTCCGACCTGTACGTCGATGACGTCGGAGGCGAGAAGCGACGCCTCACGCGCGGCGCGCGGCTCGCCACCCCGGACGCGCGCGGCGACGGCCACATCGTCGCCATGCAGATCGTGCCGGCGGGCGCCCGCCTCGCGCTGGTTTCCCGGGACGGTCGCGTCATCACCCCCCTCACCGCGGGGAGCATCGACGAGCAGTGGTCGGAGCCGCGGTGGTCGCCGGACGGCCGCCACATCGTGGCCATCCGATGGACACGGGGGGGGACGTCGTCCGTGGTCGTGGTCGACACGACGGGACGCATCGTCCACACCGTCGTGAGCGAGCGCACGGTCAACGCGGCGCCGAGCTGGTCGCCCGCCGGCGACTACGTGTACTTCAGCTCCGACCGGTCGGGCATTACGAATCTGTATCGCAGTCGCTTCTCGCCGGGCCATGCCGCGTCGCCGCTCGAGCTCATGAGCAGCGCGAGCACGGGGCTGTTCCAGCCGCAGCCATCTCCGTCGGGAGACGACATGGCCGCCGTCGTCTTCAAGGCTGACGGTTATCACATCGGTCTCGCGCCGCTCGACCAGGTGCAGGTCTCTGCGGCCCCGGTCATCCCGACGGTTCTGCCGCGGAGCGTGGCGCCAATCGCGCGACACGACGCGCCGGTCACCCGCTATTCCGCGCTGCGCATGCTGTGGCCCAGGGGATGGCTGCCATTTCTCGATGCGGGGCTCGACACCGGATCCTACAGGCTCGGCGCCATGGTCTCCGGCCGCGACATCGCGGAACGGCATGCCTACGAAGCGCTGCTCTACGTCCCCACGGACAACAGCGGGCTCACCGGATCATTGACGTACCGCAACGCCATGTTCGGCCAGCC
>JBOHTL010000119.1:0-3253 GCA_050733735.1 Gemmatimonadaceae bacterium | reverse complement strand
GCGTCAAGCAAAGGCATCGAGCGCCCCGTCCTGCGTCGTCATCCCGGACAGCCGCTCGCTCATCGCCCAGCGCACCGCGCTCGGCATCGGCCGCTCGCGCGCGAGCGCCTCGTCGCATACGCGGCGGATCAGGCCCGCATAGTCCATCCCGGCGACTCCCGCCATGCGGGCGAGACCAGCGTCAGGCGCGATGTCCGGATTGGCGTTCACCTCGAGAATCCACGGCTGGCCGCTGCCGTCCAGCCGCATGTCCACACGACCGTAGCCGTGTCCACCCACGAGCTTCCATGCGTCCAGCGCGACGCGGCGCACCTCGTTCGCGGTTCGCGCCCCGAGCTCCGCCGGGCAGCGCGGGATCGAACCGAGATCTTCCTCGCTGCCGGTATCCCACTTCGAGCGGTAGGTGACGATCGGCCACATGCCCTTGGGCATCGTCCTGAAGTCGATCTCGGCGATAGGCAGGACCATGTCCCCCACGATGCCGACGTTCAGCTCGCGGCCGTCCACGTAGCGCTGCACGATGACCTCGTCGAAGCTGACGAGCATCGCCTCGACGCGCGCCTTGAGCATGCGGGCGGACCGAACGACCGAGCGCTGCTCGACGCCGATCGACGCGTCCTCCGCCGCCGGCTTGACGATGGCGGGATACCCGACGCTGCGAATCCGGTTGCTGCGCCGGAGGGTGATCCATGGCGGCACCGGCAGCCCGGCATGCGACAGCAGCGCGTTCACGACGTGTTTTCGCAGACACATCGACGTCGTGTAACTCGATCCGCCCGTGTACGGGACGCCGAACAGCTCGAGCACGCCGATGACCGGAGGCTCCAGCTCCGCGACTCCGTCGATCCCTTCGCACATGTTGAAGGCAACGTCGAAGCGCCCGCGCTTCACGCGGTCGATCCACTTGCCGTCCACGAGCACGGGGACCCGAACGACGGTGTTCCCCTCGTTCATCAGCGCGGTCTCGATCGCCTCGACCGTTTCCAGGATGAGCATGTCCGGCGAGGTTCCCAGCGCGGACGCGCCGTCGAAGAGCAGTGCGATTCTCATCGCTTGCCGCCCCCCCCTGGCTTTCGTGAGCGTCCCAGGCGGACTCCCTGACGCTTCGCTGCCGCGAGGACGCAGCTCTGAATCAGCTCGTCATAACTCATCCCGGCAGCGGCGGCGGCCTTCGGAAGACAGGAGTTGTCTTCCGGATTCGGCAGAATGCCGGGCAGGGGATTGATCTCGACGATGTTGGGAACGCCGCGCGCATCGAGCCGCACGTCGATGCGGGACCAGTCACGGCAGCCGATGGCGCGGTACGCGCGCAGCGTCACCTCCTCGATCGACTTCCGGAGGTCGTCGGTGATGGGGGCCGGGCATTCGAACATCTGGAGCGGCCGATCCGGCCGATCCCAGATCCATTTGGCTTCGAATCCATATATGGGAAGCGCGCCCTCGGGCAGCACGTCGAACCGGATGCCGACCAGGGGCAGGACGCGCGCGTCCTTTCCATTTCCGAGCACGCCGCAGGTGAATTCGGCGCCCGGCAGGAATTCCTCCAGCAGAACGGGCTGCTCGTACACCTCGAGCAGCTCGGCAACCATGGCGAGCAGTTCGTCGCCGTCGCGAACGTAGTTCTTCTCGGTGATCCCCTTCGAGGACCCCTCCTGCACCGGCTTCGCGAACAGCGGATACCGCAGTAGATTCGCGCGACGAACCGCTTTCGCTTCCGCGAGCGAATCGACCAGCGCGAAGGGAGCGGTCGGGATGCCGTAGAACTGCAGCATCTGCTTTGTCCGCGCCTTGTGCAGCGCCAGCGAGAGCGTGAAGGGATCGCTGCCGGAGTAGGGGATGTCGTAGAACTCGCAGATCGCCGGGACGTGCGCTTCGCGATTCTGGCCGGAAAGTCCTTCCGCCATGTTGAAGACGATGTCTGGACGCGTCTCGCGGAGCCGCAGCGGAAGATCCGGCGTCGCTTCGAGGCGAATGACGTCGCCGAGTGCGGAGAGCGCGCGCTCGACCGCGGCGATGGTTTCCGGAGCATCCCACTCGGCGAAGACGTCGTCAACGTGCGCGGCGGCCGGCGCGAGAGTAGCGGCGACACCCGTAGGCGCTCCATTGGAGCGGGAGAAGACGGATTCCCCTTCGAATCCGTTGCTCGAGTCGGCGGTGACACTCACGCCGTTCCCATCGAGCGTTGCTGGTTTTTGGTTGTAGCTGAATCCTATGCGCGTCATCCGGTCCCGGTCACCGGTGGTGCTCTTCACTCGCACTCGTCAGGCGGGCAAGAGCGATGCCATGCGCTGCGACGCGGTCAAGATAGGATTTTGGTTTTTCGCGCGCAACGATTTTTTTCTGATTTTTTTTTCGCGCGCGTCAGCGTCAGACCTTGTGATACTCGACCTTCGCCGCTTCGCGACGATCTTCGGCGGCGTAGATCACGAAGTCCGAGAAGAAACCTGGCGCCTCACGCTGCAACAGACGCAGCGCGGCGACCGCGAAGCGACGGATCTCCAGCTCCGCGGCCTCGCTCGCGCGCAATTCGAGCATCGTGCGCCACGCGCGGACGTTTCCGGTCACGACGATCTTCGTCTCCGTCGCGTTCGGGAGCACGGCGCGCCCCGCCTCACGCGCCATTTTCCGGCGATGCACGCGATCCGGGATCCAGCCATAACGCTCCATCAGCTGCTCGACCATGGCGACGTAGGTCTTCTGCGCGCTCTCGACCTGCGCGCGCCATCCCGCCTCGAGCTTCTCGTCGCCGATGACCGCGGGGGGAACGACGAAGCAGGCGTTCGACTCGTCCACGTACCGCTGCGAGAGCTGGGAGTACGCGAACCCCGCGCGGTGTCGCACCAGCTCGTGCGTCAGCGAACGGCTCACGCCCTCCACCAGGATCGTGTAGTTCGCGTGCTCCAGAACACTTCCGTGCCCCTGCTTCTTGATGTTGTCCAGGTATTCGCGCGTGGGACGCTTCGCCGGATTCGCCTGGCTCATGTAGCACAACCGTCCCGCAAACTCGGCGAGACGTTCGCCACCGGTTCCTTCGCCCAGCCACGCGACCGGAAGGTGGGAGGGCTCGAGGAAGTCGGGACGAGAGAGCAGCGTGAGGCGGGGCTCGTAGAAGAGTTCCATGGCGGAGAAACTTACTACAGGAGATCGAGCCGATGACGGGCGTACGCGCGCTCACGCTCGACCGTCGCAAGCGCCGCGGCCGCCGCTGACGGCAGCGGCGCGATCTCCGGATCGTACTTGATGACGTCGACGC
>JBOHTL010000118.1:0-2983 GCA_050733735.1 Gemmatimonadaceae bacterium | reverse complement strand
CATCACCATCACCATCACCATCACCACAGCCACCACGAACCAGCGGCGCCACGTCGCCGA
Source organism: Gemmatimonadaceae bacterium (assembly GCA_050733735.1). Lineage (GTDB taxonomy): Bacteria > Gemmatimonadota > Gemmatimonadetes > Gemmatimonadales > Gemmatimonadaceae > DASPMP01. The sequence goes on along the minus strand of JBOHTL010000118.1, from coordinate 2,923 downwards.
TCTCTGGGGGAGAGGGGAGGGGGAGTTTCCAGCAATGACCGGCCGTTCATTTCTTCTCACAGGCGCGGCTCTCACCGTAGCCGCGGTCGTCGCTGCGTGCGGCGACAACAATGCCAACGCCGATACGACCGTCGCGACCCCCGCGGTGCTGGTCGGTCCGGAGAACATTTCCGTCGTGCAGGCCCAGCTCATTCGCACCGGGCCAACGCTCTCGGGCGCGATCCAGGCCGAGCGCGAGGCGACGGTGCGGGCCGAGATCCCAGCGGCCGTGCTCGAGACGTATGCCGAACCAGGGCAGCGCGTCCCGGCGGGCGCGGTGCTTGGGCGGCTCGACGACTCCGCCATTCGCGATCAGGAACTGTCGGCGCGCGCCAACGTCGCGACGGCGCAGAACGCGGACGACATCGCAAAGCGCGAGCTGGAGCGTGCGGAAGCGCTCGTGAAGGCGGGCGCGATCGCGGAGCGTGATCTCGAGCGCGCGCGCAACGGCGCGCTGGCCGCGGCGACGCAGCTGGCCAATGCCCGGGCGATGCATGCGAGCGCCAGCAAGCAGCTCAGCAGAACCCGCATCACGGCGCCCTTCGCCGGGGTGATTTCCGCGCGCCAGGCGAACGCCGGCGACGTGGTCAGTCCCGGCACGGCGCTCTTCACGATCGTGGATCCATCCACGATGCGCCTCGAGGCGTCGGTGCCGGCGCAGTCGCTCACGGCGATTCGCGTGGGGCTGCCGGTGGAGTTCGCGGTTGCGGGCTATCCGGACCGCCGCTTCTCGGGCCGGGTCACACGTGTGAACCCGACCGCGGATCCCGCCACGCGGCAGGTGCGCATCATCGTCACGATTCCTAATGCGGGCGCGGTGCTGGTGGGCGGGTTGTTCGCCGAGGGCCGCGTCGCGAGCGAAACGCGCACGGCGCCGGTCGTGCCGGTGGTAGCGGTCGACGAGCGCGGCGTGCGTCCGTCGGTGATGCGCATCAAGAACGGCAAGGTCGAACGCATCGAGGTGGACCTTGGCCTGCGGGACAATCAGACCGAGACGGTGGAAGTGTCCGCCGGCATCGTCGCGGGGGATACGGTGCTGCTCGGTACCGCGCGAGGGCTGACGCCTGGTACGCCTGTGAAGGTGACTACTCCAAACGACAAATGAAGAGCGTTCTCGGCCGGCGCGCGTGCACTTACAAAACACGCGCGCCGTGAGTTCTCGGCGGCGCTTCGCGCCGGTGAGCGAACGCGAACGATGTGCTTGCTCACCAGCGAGCGTAGCGAGCTGCCGAGAACTTACCGCCGACGTAAGTCGACATCACGTCGGCGGGCCGAGAACGCAGTAGCGAACAACCACAAGGGCTCACTCCCATGTTGATCTCAGACTTTGCAATCAAGCGCCCCCTCATCACAGTCGTCACGATGGTGGCCCTCGTCATCTTCGGCGCTTTCGCGCTGTTCAAGCTGAAGACCGACGAGTTCCCCGACGTCGCGCCGCCGTGGTTGACGGTGGGCGTCATCTATCCCGGCGCGTCGCCCGAAGTGGTCGAAAAGGAAGTGCTCGACCGCGTCGAGGAGCAGATCGGTTCCATCGCGGGCGTGAAGCGCATCATGAGCAAGGCGTACGACGGCTACGCGATGCTCATGATCGAGTTTCTCTACGAGAAGGATCTCAACGAGGCGTCGCAGGACGTGCGCGACGCGATCTCCGCCGTGCGCAACGAGCTGCCGCAGGAGATCGAGGAACCGATCATCCGGAAGTTCAACGACACGGATCGGCCGATCGTGTCGGTCGCGGTGTCGTCGACGGTGCTCTCGTCCGCCGAGCTCACCCGACTCGTCGATCCCGGGATCACGCGCGAGCTGCGCTCCATCGCGGGGGTCGCCGATGTCCAGGTGTTCGGCAAGGTCGAGCGCGAGCTGACCGTCGAGCTGGTGCCGTCGCGCCTGCAGGCGTCGGGGGTGAGTGTCGGCCAGGTCGTGCAGGCGCTGCAGCTGCAGAACCTCGCTGCGCCCGTCGGCCGGATCACCGGCGCGCTCGACGAGCGGTCCATTCGACTGCTCGGCCGGGTCGAGAATCCCGCGGAGTTCGCGAATCTCGTGGTCACGGAGCGCAACGGCCGGCTCATTCGTCTCGGTGAAGTCGCCATTGTGCGGGACGCGACGGAGGAGCCACGCACGCTGTCACTGTACGGCGACAACGCCGGCGAGCGCGAAGCGGTCGCGATCGATATCAAGAAATCCAAGGGCTTCAGCACCACCGATGTCGCGGCGCAGGTCATCGCGCGGCTCGACGAAGTGAAACGCACGCTTCCGGCGGGCACGACCCTCGACATCGTCAAGGATGCCGGGAAGCGAGTGAGGGACTCCGTCTTCCAGGTGGAGGAGGCGCTGCTGCTTGGCGCGCTGCTCACCGTCGCCGTCGTCTTCCTGTTCCTGAACTCGTGGCGGTCGACGGTGATCACGGGCGTGGCGCTGCCGATCTCCGTGCTCGCCAGCTTCATCGCGGTCTGGGCGCTTGGTTTCAACCTCGAGACGATGTCCCTCATGGGACTGTCGCTCGCGATCGGCATTCTCATCGACGACGCCATCGTGGTGCGTGAGAACATCGTGCGGCACGTCGAGATGGGGAAAGACCACTACACCGCCGCGCGCGAGGGCACTGACGAGATCGGACTCGCCGTCGCCGCGACGACGTTCTCGATTCTCGCGGTGTTCATCCCGATCGGCTTCATGCCCGGCGTGGGCGGCCAGTGGTTCAAGCCGTTCGCGCTGACCATTGCGGCGTCGGTGTTCGTGTCGCTCTTCGTCTCCTTCTCGCTCGACCCGATGCTCTCGGCGTACTGGCCCGATCCGCATAAGGAAGAGCATGAAAAGGCGTGGATCACGCGAAAGCTCGATCGCTTCAATCACTGGTTCAACCGCCAGGCGCAGAACTACAAGA
>JBOHTL010000117.1:0-4784 GCA_050733735.1 Gemmatimonadaceae bacterium | reverse complement strand
CATCGACGGGAACGGCCAGGCGGACCTGGCGTTCGCCTTCATCCTCTACAACGCCGGATTCCGCTGGTCGGACCAGGGTGTGCGTGCCGCGGCGGACTTCTTCTCCGTGATCGCGCACGAGGCAGGGCACGCTTTCGGACTAAGCCACTTCGGCAAGATCTTCGTCACGAACAAGGACGTACTGGACGACGACGGCAGGATCTTCTCGGACGAAGTCAAGTACGCCCCATCGGCTCTCATGAACGCGCTCTATATCCTCGGGCAGCAGAACGTCATCCAGGGGCCCGACAACAGCATGTTCTGCGCGATCTGGGCGAGCGCGCGCTGACGTGACCGTCAGACCGATCGTTCCGGCTCGACGCGCATCGCCGTGCCGTAGCACAGCACTTCCGAAACGCCCGTCATGATCTCCGTGGCGTCGTAGCGAATCGCGACGAGCGCGTTCGCGCCGAGCGCCTCGGCGTGCGAGATGGCTTCCGCGAAGGCGGCGGCGCGCGTCTGCTCGCACAGTTCCTCGAGCAGCGAGATGTCGCCGCCGAAGAACTGCTGGATCTTGGCGCCGAAAAGTCCCACCACCGAACGCGAGCGCACGGTGATGCCGCGGACGACGCCCATCCGCTCGACGATGCGATAGCCGGTGAGCTGGTTTTCGGTTGTTGTGAGAAAACCTGGACGGGCGAGTTGAGCCATTGTCGACAATGCCTGAGGATCCGTGGATCGAAATTGGCCGGTGAAAGGGGAAGATGGGAAATGAGTGGGAATTGGGACCGGGGACAAGGGAAATGGTATACCCATTCCCGGTTCCCAGCTCCCTGGTCCCACTCATTTCCCCTTTCCCCTTTCTCGGGCTTACCAGAGCAGGGTCTCCCCTATTCGCTCCTGAGCGCGTTCGCCGGATCCAGTGATGCCGCGCGCCGCGCCGGCAGCAGGCATGCGATCAGCGCGATGAGCACGAACAGGCCGATGATCGTCGCGTACGTCACCGGGTCCGTCGGCTGGACGCCGACGAGCATCGTCTCCATGACCCGGGTGAGCACGAGTGACGCGGCGAGACCGAGCACCAGACCGATGGCGCTCAGCTTCATCCCTTCGCCCACCACGAGGCCGAAGATGCTGCGGCTGCTGGCGCCGAAGGCGACGCGCACGCCGATCTCCGCGGTGCGCTGACGCACGGCCGTCGCCAGTACGCCATAGAGTCCCACGCACGCCAGCACCGCCGCCACGCCGGCAAACACGCCGATGAGCACCAGCGCGAACCGGGTCGGCGTCATCGCGCGATCCACCAGGCGGGAATACGGCTGAACGCCGTCGACGGACAGCTTGGGATCGAGCTCGTTCACGACGTTGCGCGCCGCGCCCGCGACGCGCGTCGGATCGCAGGGCTCGCCCGCCGTGCAGCGCACACGGATGACCCAGTTGTTCACCGGGAAGCCGAAGAAGTTCTCGGGCAGGAAGATCGTCTCGCGGCCCTTGGTCGCGAGCCCTTCGTGGCGCTGATGCTCGACGACGCCGATCACCTCGAGCCATTCCGGCTCCTGCGCGCGGGTGCGGATCAGCAGTCGCTTGCCCACCGGATTCTCGCCGGGAAACGCCTTCGCGGCCAGCACGTCGTCGATGATGACGCCGAGGTGGTCCTGGCGATTCTCCGCTTCGGTGTACGCGCGGCCGGCGAGCAGCCGCGTGCGCATCACCTCGAAATATCCGGGCCGCACGACATGGACGTTGGCCTGCTGGAATTTGGACGGATCGGATGCCGCGTCCTCTTTGCCCCAGCGGGAATTGAACAACCCTCCGTCGAGCGGAAGAGGAGTGACGGCGGTGACGCCCGCTACGCCAGGCAGCGCCCGAAGGCGCTCCTCGAGGGTGCGCTGAAAGGCCTGTGTTTCCTCGGGGCTGCGCCCGCCGCGTCCACCCACGTCCATGGTCAGCACGCCGCTGGGATCGTATCCCGGCCGGACGCGAGACAACTCGACGAAGCTGCGGACCATGAGCCCGCCGCCGATCAGGAGCACGAACGAGAGCGCGACCTCGGCGACGACCACGCTGCTTCGCAGCAGCTTGCCGCCGCTGAGCGACGGCGTACGACCAGCCGCGCGCAGCACGTCGGCCAGGTCGGGACGCGACGCACGCAGGGCCGGGACCACGCCGAACACGCCAGCCGCGATGATGGCGGCGAGCGTCGCGAAAGCGAGCACCAGGAGGTCGATGCTTACGTCCTCGAGACGGGGCAGGTTCGCCGGCGCCAGCGTGACGAGCAGCTTGATCCCCGCGTACGCGAGCCCCAGGCCGAGCAGCGCGCCGCCGATGGAAAGCACCAGGCTCTCCGACAGGAGCTGCTTCACGATGCGCCAGGGCGAGCTGCCGAGAGCGGCGCGAATGGCCAGCTCGCGCTCACGGGCGGCGGCGCGCACGAGCAGCAGGTTGGCGACATTTGCGCACGCGATCAGGAGCACGAAGGTCACCGCGCCCATGAGCGCGAAGATCGCGGGACGCACGTCCTTCACGAGGTCGTCGTGCATGGCTTCGGCGCGCCAGTGCGTGTCGGCGGTCCTCATGATGGGGTACTGTTCGCGCAGGCTCATCGCGATGCGCTCGACGTCCTGATTCGCCGCTTCGACGGTGACGCCCGGCTTCAGCTTTCCGATGACGCGCATGAAGACGTTGATGCGCGACGCGGTCTCGAAGTTGATCCGCATCGCGATGAGCATGTCGGGATGCGGCTCGATGTTGGTGTTGGGCGGGAACAGGATCTCGAAGCCCGGCTGCGTGACACCGACGACCTGGCCCACCTGTCCCCCCATGTCGATCGATTTGCCCACGATGCTCAGGTCTCCGCCGAAGCGCTGCTGCCAGTAGTCGTAGTTGAGGATGACCATCTGCGGCGGCGGCGCCGGCGGTGGGGTTTGCGGAGCGGCTTGCCCGCCGCCCTGCCCCTGCTGCGGAGGTTGGAAGGGCGTGGCGTCTCCATTCGTGAAATCGCGGCCGTGGAGCATCCGGACGCCGAGGAGGGAGAGCGTGTTCCAGGTGACGCCCATGCTCTGGACGCGCTCCGGTGTGCCTCCGTCGACCGAAATGCTGCCCCCGAATGGCGCGACGGCGGCGACGTCCTCGAGCGTCGTGGACTGCTGTTTCAGATCGAGGAAGTTGGGGGCCGAGAAGGGGAAGTCGGTGACGTCGCGCGCGCGCATGTCGCCCCACACGAGCACCAGGCGATCGGCGTCGCCGTAGGGCAGGGGACGCAGGAGGACCGCGTTGACGACACTGAAGATCGCGGTGCTCGCGCCGATGCCCAGCGCGAGGGTCAGAACCGCGGTGAGCGCGAAGGCGGGATGCTGCCGCAGCGATCGCAGCGCAAAGACGAGGTCGCGAACGAAGGTGTGCATGGAGTCTCCGAAGCGTGATCCGGGGCCGCGGTCATGGCCGCGCGAAGGGCTACATGTTGTACGTACGACGTGGCGCGCGGAAGGCAGAGTTGTGCCGCGGACGTTCGAAAGGCGTCGCGAAGTTGTGAAGTGGCCTTCCCGTGTGACGAGCTTTCTCGCGCGTTGGCGTCGGGTGGAACCACGGAGGGCGCAGAGGAGACACAGAGGAATGCTGGACGTCGTTTCATTCACGACACCTCTGTGCTTCCTCTGTGTACTCTGTGGTTCCACCATTTCGTGAATTCGTCTATGATGGATGAGATGCGACTCGGGTTCATCATCCTCATCGCGATGGTTGCCGGCTGTACGGGCGCGGACGCGCGATCCGGCGCGGACAGCGCAGTCGCGTGGACCCCTGCGCCTCCCGCGAAGCTCGCGGACCGGCTCGACAGCGCCCGGCTCGCGGTCGCGTTCGAGCGCGCCGCGGATCTGCCGCGGCTGCGCAGTCTGATCGTCCAGTGGCGCGGGCAGGTGGTGGGCGAGGAATATTTCAACGGCGCGCGTCCCACGACGCGGGCGAACATCAAGAGCGCGTCGAAGAGCATCGTGTCCGCGCTCGTCGGGATCGCCATCGCGCAGGGTGAGCTTCGCGGCGTGGACCAGCCCATCAGCGAGCTGCTGGTCGCGGAGACGCGCGGGCTCGATTCGGCGAAGCGCGCGATCACCGTGGGCGATCTGCTGAGCATGCGCGCCGGACTGCAGTCGACGAGCTTCGGCAACTACGGCGCTTGGGTCACGAGCCGCAACTGGGTGCGCTACGCGCTGCAGCGGCCGATGGTCGCTCCGGCGGGAGACGCGGGCCCGATGATCTACAGCACGGGGAGCAGCCACCTGCTCTCCGCCATCCTCACGCGCACGTCCCGTGTGAGCACCTGGGAATACGCGAACCGGCACCTCGCGCGTCCGCTCGCCATTGCGCTGCCGCAGTGGCAGCGCGACCCGCAGGGCGTGTACTTCGGCGGCAACGACATGTACATGACGCCGCGCGCCATGGTCGCGTTCGGGAACCTGTACCTGCGACGCGGCAAGACGGCCGACGGCAAGCAGGTCGTGCCCGCGGCCTGGGTGGACAGCTCGTGGGTGGTGCGCACGCGCTCGGACTGGAGCGGCATGGAGTACGGCTACGGCTGGTGGGCGCGTCCGATGGCGGGACACGACGTGCGGCTCGCGTGGGGCTACGGCGGCCAGTTCATCTTCGTCGTGCCGTCGCTCGACCTCGTCGTCTGGAAACTCGGCGGCCGCGACGAGCAATACGCGCCGGACAACACCGGTCTGAAGCCGTCACCCGCCTCGAAAGAACAGGTTGACGAACGAAGAGGCTGGAAGGAGACCGTGGACAAGGAGACGGCCGTACGCCGGACG
>JBOHTL010000116.1:0-6755 GCA_050733735.1 Gemmatimonadaceae bacterium | reverse complement strand
CAACTGCGCCTCGAGGGAGATTGGAAAATCCTGATCGAGACCCATCGACTGGGGCGGCTGCGAGTGCAGCATGATGCCATTGTTGCGAACCGCCCAGGACAGCGCGGGGCCGGCACCGGCCACCTGCTGGCCTGTGAAGCGGTACTCGACGGCAATCACGTAATGCGAGAAGGCGCGCCGCTCATAGAAGAGGTGCCCGAACTCGCCCCCGAAGGCGCTCCACCGGTCGTAGCGAACTTTCAGCAGCCCGTCCTCGACGCGAAATGTCTCGTGCAGGTTCGTCCCCAGTGGATACCCGGCGAACTTCGGCGTCCAGCCACCGAGGTCGCGGCCGTTGAAGAGCGCGATCCACTCGCGCGCGTTCGGGTCGGCGCGCCGAGTCGGTGCCGACGCGCACGCGGCGAGCGCGGCGAGCGCGGCGAGCGTGGCGACGAGCACCCATGATCCGAGAGAGGTCCGCACGCCGGGATAAGCTACCTCGCGCCGCGGCCGTGGCGAACTCGCACCAGGCCGACGAGACTGGCGAGCGACCACGTTCCCTCGAGCAGAATGAAGCCGTACTGCCGCTCGAGGATCGCCACGGCGGTGAGACCTGCTGCGCCCGCGAGGTTCATCAACTGATACACGAGACTCGTCGGCTGCATCTTCCCCAGTTGCGTCGCGCCGAAGGGAATGAGCACGAGCAGAGCGCCGACGACCGATACGATCTGAAGCATGTGTTCTCCGTAAGAATGCAGACGCAAATTCAGCGTCGCCACTGAACATCGCACGGCGAACCGCTTACACTAGCAGCGTGAATCACTCGACGGCGGGATGCCGGGCGTAATCCAGCGCGCCCTGCGGCCCTTTCAGCAGTTCTTCGCGACCGAAGCCGCGGGGGGCGTCGTCCTTCTCGCGTGCACGGCGGTCGCGCTGCTCTGGGCGAACTCGCCCTGGTCGCACAGCTATTTCGAGCTCTGGGAGCTGACGCTTTCGATCAACCTCGGCGCGTCGTCGTTCTCGAAGTCGCTGCACCACTGGATCAACGACGGCCTGATGGTGGTCTTCTTCCTGCTGGTCGGGTTGGAGATCAAGCGCGAGATGATGGTGGGCGAGCTGGCGTCGCTGCGGCGCGCGGCGATGCCCGTGGCGGCGGCGTTCGGAGGAATGGCGGTTCCGGCGCTCATTTACATCGCCTTCAACGCGGGCAGCGCCGGCAGCCGAGGGTGGGCCATACCGGTGGCCACCGACATCGCCTTCGCGCTCGGCGTGCTGGCTCTCCTGGGGTCGAGAGTGCCGGTCGCATTGAAGGTATTTCTCGCCGCGCTGGCGATCGCGGACGACATCGGCGCGGTTCTCGTCATCGCGTTCTTCTACACGGCCGAGCTTTCCACGACGATGCTCGGCGCGGCGGCGGCCATCGTCGGCACGCTCCTGGTCGTCAATCGCGCCGGTGTCGCGCACCTCGCCGTCTATCTGGGGCTAGGATTGCTGCTCTGGCTTGCGGTGCTCTGGTCCGGGATCCATGCCACCATAGCGGGTGTTCTGCTCGCGATGACCATCCCCGCCCGAAACCGGATCGACGAAGACGAGTTTATCTCCCGGGCGCGCGCAGCACTTGGCGAGTTCGAGGCTGCCGAGGGTCCGGCGCGCAGTGTCATCGCAAATCCCCCGCAACAGGAGGCGCTGCATCTGCTCGACAGCGCCACGGAGGAGGTCCAATCCCCGTTGATGAAGCTCGAGCACCGGCTCCATGCCGCCGTCGCTTTCGGCATCATGCCGCTGTTCGCGCTGGCGAACGCGGGAGTCGCCTTGCAGGGCGGCATCTGGGGAACGCTGGACTTGCGCATCGTATTCGGCATCGTGCTGGGACTCATGTTCGGCAAGTCCATCGGCATCACCGCGGCGAGCCTCCTGTCACAACGGTCGGGAATAGCGCAACTGCCCGATGGCGTGAATCTGCGAGCCTTGCACGGCATGAGCTGGCTGGGCGGCATCGGCTTCACGATGTCGCTCTTCGTCGCCAGCCTGGCGTTCGAACCAGGTGTGCTGCTCGATTCGGCGAAGGTCGGCATTCTCGGGGGCTCACTGGTATCCGGCACCATTGGCTGGATGCTTCTGCGCCGACCAAATGTTCACGTGGTCGGGAACGGCGCTCGTTGACGAAAGTGCCCGGCACCCGTACGTTCACGGTCATGCTCCGCACGCAGATGCGCGCCCACACGATGTGTCATCATCCCTCGGGTCCCGGGGAGACACGCGCGCACGCCTAGCGGAACGACGAACTAGCACACGCAGCGCTCCTCGCGGCCCGTCTCTCGACGGGCCGCTTTTTTTTGTTCCTCCGACCCACCCCGTCAACCACTTCCATGTCATCGACACTGCCGATCGCCATCTATCACGAGCATCCCGATTGGTTCAAGCCGCTCTTCGCCGCGCTCGATCGCCGCGGCATCGCGTACGAGCGGATCGACGCCGCGTCCCACGTGTTCGATCCCGGCGAGGCGGAGGCGCGGTGGTCGCTCGTGGTGAATCGCGCCTCCCCGTCGGCGTATCTCCGCGGGCACGCGCAGAGCACCTTTCACACGCTGCACTGGCTTCGTCATCTCGAGCGGCTCGGCGTCGCCGTGGTGAATGGCAGCGCGGTGTACGCGCTCGAGCTGTCGAAGGCGACCCAGCTGGATCTCCTGGCGGAACTGGGGCTTCCCTTCCCGGCAGCGCGCGTCATCAACGATCCGCGCCAGGCGCTGGACGCGGCCCGCGAGTTGCGCTTCCCGCTGCTGATCAAGGCCAACGTCGGCGGCAGCGGCGCCGGCATCACCCGCTACGACACCCCCGAAGCACTCGCCACCGCGGTCGCGTCGGGGAGCGTGAGTCTCGGCGTCGACGGCGTCGCACTGGTGCAGGAGTGCGCGCCGCTGCGCGACGGACACATCACCCGCGTCGAGACACTCGGCGGCAAATACCTCTACGCCATCGACGTCTTCCCCGCGGCGAACTCCTTCGACCTCTGCCCCGCCGACGCCTGCCAGACCACGAACGGCGTAGAGCTGGTGCGCGGCGCCTGCGCCGTCGACGCTCCGCGCACAGGACTTCGCGTACAGAACGCGGTCCCGCCGACCGAGGTCATCGAGCAGGTGGAGCGCATCGCGCGTGAAGCGAAGCTCGACATCGGCGGCATCGAGTATCTCGTGGACGACCGCGACGGGCGTCACTACTTCTACGACATCAACGCGCTCTCGAACTTCGTCGCGGACGCGCCAAACGTGATCGGCTTCGATCCCTTCGAGAACTTCGTGGACTACATCGAAGAGCGCGCTGGCATCGTCGCGGCGGAGGTGGCATGATGCGCTACGGCTACTGGCTCCCCGTCTTCGGCGGCTGGCTGCGCAATGTTCCCGACGAAGGGATGTCGGCGTCGTGGGACTACGTGCAGCGGCTGGCGCGGCGCAGCGAGGAGATCGGCTACGATCTCACGCTCATCGCCGAGCTGTTCCTCAACGACATCAAGGGCATCGAGGCGCCGGCGCTGGACGCGTGGTCCACGGCGGCGGCGCTCGCGGCGGTGACGCAGCGGCTCGAGCTGATGGTCGCCGTGCGTCCCACCTTTCACCATCCGTCGACGCTGGCGAAGCAGGCGGCCAACATCGATCACATCAGCAATGGCCGGCTGTCGCTGAACGTGGTCTCGTCGTGGTGGAAGGACGAAGCGCGGCGATACGGCGTGACCTTCGACGAGCACGACGACCGTTACGCGCGCACGTCGGAGTGGCTCGCGATCGTCGACGCCGCGTGGAAGGAACGCGCGTCGTCCTTCAGCGGCAGGTACTATCGCGTGGACGAACTGATCGTCGAGCCCAAGCCTGGCCGACGTCCCACGATCTATGCGGGGGGCGAGTCGCCCCGCGCCAAGGAAGTGATCGCGCGGCAATGCGACGCGTACGTGATGCATGGCGACCCGCCGGCGCGAATCGCGGAGAAGATCGCGGACATGCGCGCCCGCAGGGAGGCGCTCGGCCTGCCGCCGATGCAGTTCGGTGTGGCGGCGTACGCGGTCGTGCGCGACAGTGACGCCGAGGCGCGCGCCGAAGTCGCGCGAATCACGAACGTGTCGGCGGGTTCGCCGGGATATCGCAACTATCAGGACTGGATCACCAACACACGCCTGGAGCAGCAGCTGACGCTGGAGGACTACTCGGTGTCCAATCGCGGCTTGCGAGCGGGACTCGTGGGGACACCAGAAGCTGTCGGCGAACAGGTACGCGCGTTCGAAGCGGCTGGCGTGGATCTGCTGCTCCTGCAGTGCAGCCCGCAGCTCGAGGAGATGGAGCGCTTTGCCGCCGAGGTGATGCCGCTGGCCGGCGCCGGTGTCCTGGCATGGTAGATGGAAGGCGGCATGCGACTTGATGCCATTGCGTGGCAAACTCGCACGAGGTCGTCATATGCGCCGGCTCGCAGTCGTCGCCGCACTCATTGGCATGCCGGTGCTTCTCGGCTCATGCAACTACGTTCGCCTGCTGCGGCCGTCGGTGCTCAAACAGCTGAACCCGCGCGTCGTTCGTCTCGTCAACGAGCTTCCCGCCACCGACGAGGTCAATGAAGGGATGATCGGCCGCCTCTTCGCGCACGGAGGCGCGGCGGACGCGAAGATCGGCGACGACGGCGTGATGCGCGTTTCGGTTCGCACGCCGCACGACGAATACCTGTGGGAGCCTGCCGTCATCATCATGCCGCGCGGGGGCGAGCTCGAGATCGAATTCTCCAACGACGACCGGCAGGTGCACGCGGCCTTCCTGCCGAGCAACGGTGGGCGCCAGTTGCTGCAGCTGCCGTCGCACGAGCGCGGGCGCGCGCGACTTCGGTTGGACGAACCGGGCTACTACTTCTTCGGTTGCCCGATCATGAACCATGCTGGCCGCGGCATGCTCGGCTTCATCATCGTGAAGGGCGCGGTGGAAGCGGACGCACGGCTGGATCGGCCCGAGCAGGTGCGGCCATGATGCGCGCCCCCGCGTTCGCGGTCGTCGCGCTCGTAGTCCTCGGTTGCGGTGGACGCCGGCCTGTGTATCCGCTGACGCAACAGGCGGTCAGGTTCGACTCGCTCAACATATCACAGCCGGGTCTCGCACCCCCAGTGACGCGGGCACTCACCGGTGATCGCATCGCGCGGGCGGCGGACGAGCCGCGCAACTGGCTGACGTATTACGGCAGCTACGACGGCAAGCGGTACAGCGCGCTCGATCAGATCACGACCGTGAACGTGCGCCAGCTCAGACCCGCGTGGGTGTTTCAGTACTCGCCGCTCGGCGTGTTGGCGAATCCCATCACGTGGGCGTTCGAGGCAGCGCCCATCGTCGTCGACGGCGTGATGTACGTGAGCGGCCCGAATGGGCTGGTGTGGGCCATCGACGCAGCCAGTGGACAGAAGCTCTGGCAGTATCAGCACGCGATTCCCATCGACGTTCCGCTCTGCTGTGGAAACGTGAACCGCGGCGTTGCGGTCGCGGAAGGCAAGGTGGTTTTCGTGACCGCGAACGGCGTGCTCATCGCGCTCGACGCGGAACGCGGCAAGCCCGTGTGGCAGACGCAATTCGTGGATCCGCGCGCCGGCGAGAGCGCGACCGTCGCGCCACTGATCGTGAAGCGGCTGGTGATCGTGGGTGGCTCGGGCGCGGAATACGGAGTGCGCGGCCATCTCGACGCGTTCGATCTGACCACGGGGCGGCGTATCTGGCGTCGCTATACCGTCCCGCGCCCCGGCGAGCCGGGGGCGGAGACCTGGCCTCCCGACCGCGGGGATCGGCGTGGCGGCGCCTGGGCACGCGGGGGCGGCACCACCTGGATCACCGGGACGTATGATCCGGAGCTCGATCTCGTGTACTGGGGGACCGGAAATCCATCTCCCGTCTTCAACGGCGAAGACAGGCTCGGGACCAACCTCTACACGAGCGCGGTGATCGCCGTGGATCCCGACGACGGAACGATTCGCTGGCACTATCAGTGGACGCCGCACGACGTGTGGGACTACGACGGCGTCGGCGAGTCGATCCTCTTCGATCAGGATGGCCGGAAGCTGCTCGCGCACTTCGATCGCAACGGGTACCTCTTCATTCTCGATCGCACGAATGGCCAGTTCGTGCGGGCGAAACGGTTCGCGCGCGCGGATTGGGCGGACATCGACTCGCTGACCGGCGCGGTCACGAACAGGAAGGAGCCGACGCGCGATGGGCGGCGCATCTGTCCGGGTCCGGCGGGCGCCAAGGTCTGGAACCATGCGTCGTACAGTCCGTCAATCGGGCTGCTGTACGTGCCCGTGATCGAGCTGTGCGCGACCTTCAAATCGAGCGACGACGAGTTCAGGGAAGGTATTCCTTATATGGGATCGACCTTCCAGAACTCCGACGAGGACAGCTGGGGACATGTGAAGGCGTACGATCCGCGCACGCTGCGCGAGGTATGGTCATGGCGCGCGCGCGAGCCCATCGTGACGTCCATGCTGTCGACGGCGGGCGGGCTCGTGTTCACCGGCGAGCCTACGGGCGAGTTCAATGCGTTCGACGCCCGCACGGGTGAGCTGCTCTGGCAGTTCCAGACGGGGAGCGGCATTCATGGCAACCCGGTGAGCTACAGCGTCGGCGGAAAGCAGTACGTCGCCATTCCTGTCGGCTGGGGCGGCTGGCTCGAGGGCTTCGCCCCGAAGAACTACGGTGTGCCGAGGGCCAACGCACTGTACGTCTTCGCGTTGCCGTAGCACCCCTGGCCGTTAATCGGCCGTT
>JBOHTL010000115.1:0-5197 GCA_050733735.1 Gemmatimonadaceae bacterium | reverse complement strand
TCGCGACGCTGCGCGCGCTGCAGGATGCGGACGCCTACAAGCAGCTGAACCGCGCTTCGAATGGGGTCGCGGACGCGCTGGCCTCCGCGGCCAGCCGACATGGCGTCGCCGTCCAGACGTCCGCGGTCGGTGGCATGTGGGGCTTTTTCCTCAGCGAAAAACCCGTGGTGGACTACGCCGGGGCGAAGCGCACGCAGGCGCTATTGTACCCCCGGCTCTTTCATTCGCTGCTGAAGGCGGGCGTGTATCTGCCGCCATCGCCGTTCGAGGCGTGCTTCGTATCGACGGCGCACGACGAAGCGATCATCGAGCGCACGACGCGAGCCTTCGAAACCGCGTTCTCGCGCTGCGCTGACCTTTCGGTTGCGCTGACTTGACTCTCTCTCCATTGAGGAATCAGAATGTTTGCAGTTCTGGCAATCGCTCTCGTGATGCAGCAGGATCGGTGAGAAGTGTTTACGCCGTCATCCGCCCGCATCCGAAGTTCCATCAGGAAGAAATGGATGCCGGAGAGCCTCAACCTGTATTGCCCTCAGGCGGCGCTGCCCAGCGTTTCACGAGCAGTGCGACGAGAAGCAGCCCGGTCAAGACCAGGACGATCGGGAGGATGTAGAGCACGATATTCAGGCCTGTCTTGCGCGGCTCAAGGAGTATCCATTCGCCGTACTTCGATGTGAAGTACGCCTGGATCTCCTCCGGAGACCTGCCCGCGCGCAACTGATCGCGCACGAGGCTCCGCATCTGTCGCGCGAGCTCCGCGGGCGAATCCTGGATGGATTCTCCCTGACACACGGGGCAACGAAGCGTCGAGGCCACGGCGGTGGTTTGCGCGTCGAGCGCGGAATCCGAGAGCACAGCCGGAGCGCGAGCAGGCGTCTGCCCGGACGCCGGCATTCCGGCAACGAAAGCGAAGACCAGCGCCGCGATCGTCATGCGCGTCGTCACCGCGCGGCACCGCCTGTCGTCACCGTACCGCCAGGTACCATGAGCAGCGAATCGACCCAATGGCGCAGCTGACGCTCCGAGATCGGACCGAGATGCTTGACGGCGATGCGTCCCTCACGGTCGATGATGAACGTCTCCGGGACGCCGTACAGTCCGTAATCGATGGCCGTGCGGGAATCCTGGTCGAGCACGGAGGGATAGCTCTGCCCCCCCATCTCCTCGATCCATCGCAGAGCGCCCACCGTTCGGTCGTTGTACAGCAGCCCCACGAACTGCACCGAATCGTCGGCGTACGCCAGCGCCGTCTCGCTCAGGGCCGCGTGTTCGTCGCGGCAGGCCAGACACCAGGAAGCCCAGAAATTCATCACGACGACGTTGCCTGTCTGCTCCGCAAGACGGATCGTATCGCCGACGGGGCGGGCCAGTGCCGCTTTCCCTGGCGCGAATATCACGAGATCGAACGCGGGCGCCGGATTCCCCGGCAACGGTGACGCGATCTCGCCCGGATCGCGTGTGAAGCCAAAGGCGAACAGCGCCAGCACCGGAATGGTCCCGATAGCGGCGACTCCCGCGCGTTTCCAGTTCATGCGGTCCTGGTCCTCAGCTTTCCGGCGTGGAACATCCCGATCACAGCTCCGATGACGGTGACGAGCCCCCCAAACCAGATCCACGGCACCAGCGGTTCGGCGATCAGCTTGACTGTCGCCGTCGTGCCCCGCGGATCGAACGCCTGGAGGTTGGCGTAGAGATCACCGCTGAGGCGACTCCGCACGTCAGGCGTGGGGACGGGCTGCTCCGACACCGGGTAGAAGTTCATTCGCGGTTGCAGCATGCCGATGACGGCGCTGTCCCTGCCGATCACATCGAGAGAAGCGCCGACGACGAATCGTTGGGCCTCCTGCTTTCCCCAGACGTTCGTGAGCCGGACGGTCTGTCCCGCGACCGTCAGCGTTTCCCCGCGACGCAGCGTTGCTTCGCGTTCGCTTCGGAACTCCGACGACGCTGCGACGCCGAGCGCGACGAAGAGGATGCCGACGTGCGCGAGGTATCCGCCATAGCGCCGGCGATTTCCAAGGGTGAGTCGTCCCAGCGCTGTGCCCCAGTGCTCGCCGTGCGCGCGACGACGCGCCCGCGCGCCGACCCAGTACTCCCGCAGGTTGGCGGTCGCAGCGTATCCGACACAGGCAAAGGCGGCGATCGCGTATGGGTCGCGCGCGCCGGCAGCGATGCCGATGGCGGCGAGGATCACCGTGCCGGCAATCGGCGCCCGGAGCCGCTGGCGTGCCTGTGCCCAGCTGGCATTTCCCCAGGGGAGAGCGGGACCCACGCCCATCAGAAAAATCAGCGCGACCATGGCGGGCACGGCCATCTGATTGAAGAACGGCTCGCCGACGCTGACCTTCACGCCACGGAGGGCCTCCGCGATGAGCGGGTACAGCGTTCCCACCAGGACGGTGAGCATGACCGCGGTGAGGAACATGTTGTTCAGCAGGAACACCGTCTCGCGCGACGCGGCGCCACCCAGCGTGCCCTTCGTCCGGACGCGATCGGAGTGGCCGGCGACCAGCGCAATGGCGGCGACGAGCACGACCGCGATGAAACCGAGAAAGTAGTAGCCGATGGCGCCGCGTGTGAACGCGTGCACCGACGATAGAATTCCTGAACGCGTGAGGAACGTGCCCAGTATGGTCAGGACGAACGTCGCGACGCAGAGATTGAGCGTCCACAGCCGCAGCATGTTGCGACGCTCCTGAACCATGACCGAGTGGAGATATGCCGTGGCGGTCAGCCAGGGGAGGAATGACGCATTCTCCACGGGATCCCAGGCCCAGTAGCCGCCCCAACCCAGCACCTCGTACGACCACCACCTCCCGGCGATGATCGCCGCGGAGAGGAGACCCCAGGACGCCAGCATCCAGCGGCGGGACATGACGACCCAGTCGTTGATGTTGGCCTCGTTCGACAGGATCGCCCCCACCGCCAGCGCGAACGGCACGGTCATCCCGACGTAGCCGAGGTACAGCAGCGGCGGATGCACCGCCATGAGGATGTGGTTCTGGAGCAGCGTGTTCGGTCCGGGACCGTCGGCGGGCACCGGAAAGACCGGCTTGAATGGATCGGCGGGGCCGACGAGCAGAATCGCGAAGAAAAGCGAGACGAGGAGCATCGTCATCGCCGCGTACGGGATCAGGTTGCCCGGACGCCGCCGATGCATCCAGACCAGCGCCGCGGCATAGAACGCGAGCACCCAGGCCCAGAACAGGATCGATCCCTCGAGCGCCCCCCAGAGCGAGATGATCGTGAACAGCAGCGGGGTGGATCGACTCCCGACGGCGGCGACGTACGAGACGGAAAAGTCGTGCGTCACCAGCGCGACGACCATGAGCGTCACGGCGATGGTGACGAGCATGAAGTTCGTGTACACGGCGCCGTAGGCCAGCTGAATCCAATGGCGGCGCCCGGAACGCATCGCCACGGGAACCATGACCGCACCGAAGCACACGGTGACGGCGCCGATCAGGAGCGCATCGTGCGCGAGCAGGCCGGTCACTGTGCCGACGACGTGATCAATGTCTTGTACGCCTCGTGCGCTTCATGACCGGGTTTGGGGGCGCGGTATTCATTCGAGTGCTTCACCATGAGTCCCGACGCCTGAAAAACGCCGTCACGCGCCACTCGGCCCTCCACGATGATGCCCATCCCGTCGCGGAACATCTGCGGCGGCGCGCCCGTGGAACGAACCTGCATGTCGCTCGCGCCGTCGGTGACGGTGAACCGCAGATCGAGCGTGTTGGCGTCCCACTGCACGGAACCGGCCTTCACCTGGCCGCCGAGCCGAACGGGCACGTCCATGCCGCCGTCTCCCTTCGCGAGCAGCTCCCGCGGCGTCAGAAAGAACACGACATTGTCGCGCAGGCCGCCGAGGAGCAGCCAGGCAAAGGTCGCGGCGATTACCGCCGCGCCTGTAATGACCGCGCGGCTCTTCATCGCCACCAATCTCCCGCTCGGCCCGCGGTCACGCGTTCATGTTCTGACCGCGCGCTGCGTCCGCGACGCGCGAGATAAACGACGTAGCCCACCAGGCCCGTCCAGGTGAGCAGATATGCCGCGATGATGAACGTCTGGTTCGAAGTCATGCCTGATGTCCTCCAGTTGCATCGCTCCCCCCCATCGCCGCGGTCTGCGCCGCATGCTCGATCGAGCGGTCGAGGCGGGCGAGCTGATAGCGTTCGCGAATGAAGTAGATCGTCACGAGGAGCATGGCGATCGCGTTGATGCGAAGACCCATCGTGTACGCCGGATCGAACGTGGAGGGGCTCGAGGGTGGCTGGTGCAGCGTGCGCCACCACGTCACGGACATGTACACGATGGGAACGTTGATCGCCCCGATCACGCCGACAGCCGCGCTCCATCGAGCGCGCTGGCCGGCGTCGTCGACGAAGGCGCGCAGTGCCAGGTAGCCGATGAAGATGAGGAAGAGCACGAGGGTGGACGTCAGCCGCGCGTCCCAGGCCCACCAGACGCCCCAGGTCGGCCGTCCCCAGATCATCCCCAGCGCCAGGGTGAGGCCGTTGAAGACCGCGCCGACTTCGGCGGCGGATGCCGCCAGCAGATCGTCGTTCTCGCGACCGCGCCACAGATACAGCACGCTGTACACGAGCACGACGAAGAAGGCGATGAAGGTCATCCACGCGGCCGGCACATGGACGTACATGATCTTCTGCAGATGCCCCATGTCCGCGTCAGCCGGGGACGACTGGATGGCGTACAGCTGGGCGGTGGCGACGGCGGCGAATGCCGCCAGCGCCCACGGCACCCTGGGACGCGAGACGTCAGGTATCGATGACATGTTCGAAGGCGAGGAAGGTTCCGATGAGGAATACGAGATCGAATGCGGCGAGCAGGCCGATCCACGCGCCGGATTCGTGCATGAGATCAGTGCCGAGCAGCGACCGTGATGCGGTCGTCGCCGCGATGAGCACGGGGATGAGCATGGGGAAAAGCAGCAGCGGGAGGAGGACCTCGCGCGCTCTCGTGCGGCTTGCCATCGATGCGTAAAAGGTCCCCAGGGTGACGATGCCGACGATTCCCAGGGCGAGCACCAGGAGCAGGCGCGGCCACGTACCGGGGAGCTGTACGCCGAAGAGAACGATCCCGAAGGCGACGACGACCACGACCGTCGCCGCCACGAAGATCAGGTTCCCGAGCAGCTTCCCGGCGAATAGGGTCCAGCGTGGGCCGGGATACAAGA
>JBOHTL010000114.1:0-8475 GCA_050733735.1 Gemmatimonadaceae bacterium | reverse complement strand
GCTACGCGACGGGCGACTCGGTCAGCTTCCGCCTGCCCAACGGCGTCGTCATCGCCCTGCGCGAGCTGCGCATCTCCGCGCGGCGTCCGGAGTGGCGCGCCTTCGTCGGCTCATTCTGGTTCGACCTCGGCAGTGGAAGCCTGGTTCGCGCCGCGTATCGCATGGCCGCCGAGATCGACATCTGGCGCGAAACGGGCGAGCAGGACGTCGGCGACAAGATCATGCAGGGGATCTTCTCGCCCATGCGGGCACGCGTCTCCGCGATCACCGTCGAGTACGGGCTCCACGAGGGCCGCTTCTGGTTGCCGCGGCAGAATGTCCTGGAAGGCGACATGGTCGCCACCTTCCTGCGCGTTCCCTTGCGCTACGTGGAGACCTACCAGTACACGAGCGTGAACGGCGACGACCCCGTGCCCAGGGTCCCCGTCGTTGGTGTAGCGGGATTGACACCTGACGACACGACGTACTTCGCCGAGGGCAACATCATCATCGGCTCGCCGCGGCCAAGCCCGCGGGACACGTCACCGGCGGCCGTGCAGGCGCGTGAGGATTCCATCATCGAGTATCGCTACCGCCGGTCCGACAGCCTGCTCGCCGTGGCCGACAGCCTGGAGCGCGCCGAAGGCGACAGCACCGACATCGCGCGTCTGCGAGAACGCGCGCAGAACAGCCGCGCGATCGCGCGCACGATCATTCGTCGCCGGGTAGAATGCGCCACCGACAGCACGTATTTCGCCGGCATCCGCAGCGTGTACGGCGCGGCGCGCATGGCCATCCGCCTTCCCTGCGATACGACGAAGCTCGCGCAGTCGCCCGACCTGCCTGCCTCCATCTATGAAGAAGGGGAGGAGATGTTCTCCACCGCGGAGCGCGACGAGCTGCTCGGAGGACTCGACTTTCTGCTTCAGCCGGGATGGGGTCCGCAGCGTCCCCGCCTCACGACAGGGCTGAACATGATGCGCTACAACCGCGTCGAGGGGTTCTCGCCCGGCGTCGCGATCACGTCGGTGCTCGGACTCGGCTACACTGCGCAGGCGACGGCGCGAATCGGCACGGGAGATCTGGAGCTCAACGGCGACGTATCGCTGTCGCGCAGCAACGGACGCTCGGACGTGCGCATCGCGGCCTATCGCCGGCTCGGCGTCGCCAACGACGATTGGGGCTCGCCACTCTCCTTTGGCGCGTCGCTCGCGAACGTGCTGTACGCGCGCGACGAGGGGTTCTATTACCGCACGTGGGGCGCCGAGATGGGCGGGAGTCGCGACACCCCCGGACCGGTCGCCGGCGTTCGCATGCGCTGGCGCCTGTTCGCCGAGCAGCAGACGAGCGCTGACGTCGAACCAAACACGCAGTTCTCGGTGGGGAAGTATCTCGGCAATGCGACCTTCGTCGACAACATCGACGCCAGCCGGCTCGTCGCCATCGGCGCGGCCACGGAGCTTGCACGATCGTTCGGCGTGAATCCGCGCGGTTACCGTTTCGATGCGCGCGCGCGTGTGGAAGGAGCGATGACGAAACTCTCCGAATCGGCTGAAAACACCGGGTACGGTCGGGTCATGCTCGACGGGACCGTGAGTCGCCCGCTCGGCGGCTTCGGTTTCGCGCTCACGGCAGCGGGCGGCTCATCCGTCGGAGATCTGCCCATCCAGCGGGCGTTCTTTCTCGGCGGACTACACACCGTGCGCGGCCAGTTCGCAACGCCGGTCGGTGAGGGACGCGTAGGCAACGCATTCTGGCTCGGGCGCGCGGAGCTGGCACGCGCGAGCATGGTCTTCCGTCCGGCGTTGTTCTACGATGCCGGCTGGACGGGCTCGCGCGACGCGCTGTCGCGCATCGGACGTCCGATGTCGGGCGCCGGGTTCGGCTTCTCGCTCCTGGATGGTTTCATCCGGATCGACGTTTCGCGCGGCATTCACCCCGAACAGCGCTGGCGCGGCGACATCCACCTCGGCGCCCGCTTCTAGACAGACGCCGCTGTCCGCGGTTGTATCTCAGGCATGCTACGACCCATTGCGACGTATATGCTGCTGGCTTCGGCCGCATGCGACGCCGGAACGCCTGACGATGCGAAACCCGAGTATCTCAACTCGGGGAAAGTGCTGCCAGCAACCCTGCCGTTCTCCGAGGCGGTCCGCGTCGGCAACACGCTGTATCTGTCGGGGCAGATCGGTGTTCGACCGGGGACGCTGACGCTCGTCCCTGGCGACATGACCGCGGAGGCCCGCCAGACGATGGAGAACATCAAAACCACGCTGACCGCGCACGGATACGCGATGTCCGACGTCGTGAAATGCACGGTGATGCTGGCGGACATGGCGGACTGGCCGGCGTTCAACGCGGTGTATCAGACCTTCTTCACGCCGCCATTCCCTGCCCGCAGCGCGTTCGGTGCCAATGGCCTGGCGCTCGGCGCGCGGGTCGAGGTCGAGTGCATGGCGGTCCGTGCGGGGGCCTCTCGAGGTCCCTGAAAGGCCGCTCTTGTGCAGCACGGCGACATGAAAACACTTTAGTGCCGCTCACCGAACTGTCGACTCGGTCCTTTCGCGGATCCGCCTCCCCATGTCCAGTCTCCGCAAGGTTCTTCTGTTCGCGTCGTTGCTCGCCGGTATCACCGCTGACGCTTTTGGACAGTCGGTATACGCCGGCGTTACCAACAAGACGCTGCCCAACGGTCTGGAGGTCATCGTCCTTCGCAATCCGGTCATTCCGACGGTAAATCTGCAGCTCGTTCTTCGCGCCGGGGCGTCCATCCAGACCGCACCGGATCTGCAGGGCATTCCGCACCTCCTGGAGCACATGCTCTTCCGCAGCGGCGATGAAGGCTCCGAGTTCGAACGTGACGCCGCCAGGATCGACGCCTCCTCGAACGGAGCCACCGGCCCCGAGTCGGTTGCCTACTACATGTCATTCCCGTCGAAGCATCTCGAGCGTGGGCTGGAGATCCTGTCGAACCTCGTGCGCAAACCCGACTTCTCGAACAAAGGCATCGAGACCGAGGCGAAGGTGGTTCAGGGAGAGCTGGAACGGAATGCATCGGAGCCGATGCGCACGCTGCGCTTCTCGTCGGACATGCTGCTCTGGCCCGGGCGCGGCTGGGAGCGGAAGAACGCCGGCGGGAACATGATCGCGGTCAAAGCGGCCCAGTCGTCGACGCTCAGCGCCGTCCACAAGAAGTTCTACGTCCCGAACAATGCGGCGCTGATCGTGGCCGGCGACGTTCACGATACGACGGTTTTCAGACTCGCCGAACGCATCTACGGCGGCTGGAAGCGCGGTCCGGATCCCTTCGCGGACGTGGCTCCCCCGAAAATCGATTCGCTCACGAGGATCGAGCGTCGCATCATCACGCGAGAAGTCGCGAGCGCCACGATTCTCGTGCGCTGGCACGGCCCGAGCGTCGGGGCCGATCGCGAGGGCACATTCGCGGCGGACGTCTTTTCATCACTGGTGAATCAGCCGCTCTCGGGCACACAACGCCGGCTCGTGGACACCGGCATTCTGGAGTCGGTGCAGTTGCGGTACTCGACGTTCAACCACGTGGGTCCGATCGAGCTCGTCGCAACCGCGTCCGGTGACCGCGTCCTGGAGGCCGTTCGCGCCCTGGGCGAAGAGCTGTCGCGTCTCGTGGGTCCCGACTACTACACGGATGACGACCTTCGTCTGGCGCGGAAGTTCGAGCACGCGTCAGATCACTACCTCTTCGAGTCTTCTTCTTCGGCTGCTGGGTTGCTGGCGGATTTCTGGAGCTCCGCCGATCTCGGCTACTTCCGCGAGTACGGCGGAGGGCTGGATCGGCAGAGTCGTCCCAGCATCGACTCCTACGTGCAGCGGTATCTCAGGGGCAAACCCATGGTGGTCGCGGTGCTCGTGCCAGAGCATGGCTGGGCAAAGATCGCCGCGCCGCTGCAAAGCGCCCTCGGGGCGTGGAGGATTCCATGAACCCCGCCGTCCGGTCTGCCTTCGCGATCCTCATCGCAACGCCGACGATAGCCGCCACGCAGGTCGCCGACACGGCGATGACCTACAACGTCAACGGGTTGGCGGTGATCCACCAGCCACGGCCAGCATCCTCCACCGTCTTTGCGGCGCAGCTGTATCTCCTCGGCGGCGCGCGACAGGTCGATGCCCACACGGCGGGGATCGAGCCGCTCCTCCTCATGGCGTCCGAGTATGGGACGCGACGCTACCCGGGCGAAGCGGCGCGGCGAGCGCTCGCAGAAACAGGCAGCACGATCTACGTCGAGACGACGAAGGACTGGACGAGCCTCCAGCTGCTCGGGCTCAAGACGGAGTTCGATTCGGCCTGGGCAGTGCTCGCCGACCGGGTGATGCAGCCGGCGCTCGACTCGGCGGCGGTGCATGCCGCGCGCTCCCGGCTCATGGCGCGGGCGACCCGAAAGGGCTCGTCGCCCGAGGCGCGTGCATGGGTCGTGGCCGAAAGTCTGGCGTATCGCGACCACCCGTACGCCGTCGATCCGGAAGGGACCGTGGAATCTCTGCGCGCGCTCACGGTCGACGACCTCCGCGCCTACGCCAAGGACCAGATCGTCGCCTCGCGCATGCTGCTCGTGATCGTCGGAGACATCGCGCCAGAGCGTGTTCGCGACGCGATCTCGACGACGTTCGGCACCTTGCCGACGGGGAACTACACGTGGGCGCTCCCGGATCCGATCAGCGCCGAGAAGGCAGAGCTGGTGGTAGTGCCGCAGCAGAGCGTCACGAACTACGTCGTGGGTGTCGTCGCCGGTCCGCGGCGCACCGAGAAGGAGTATCTGGCGTTTCGGCGTGCCATGATGCTCCTGAGCGGCTGGGTGAGCTACCAGGTGCGAGAACAGAACGCCCTGTCGTACGCCGCGTACGTGAGCGTGCTGGATCGCGGCGCGCCGGCGGCGGCGATCTACATGAGCACCACGCGGGCCGACTCGGCGATGCGTGTCGTGCATCGGGTGCTCAAGAGCTACGAGCAGGAGGTGTCCATCCCGCGGTACGCGCTGCGACGCAATGCGGAATGGCTCAAGACGCAGTATCTCTACAGCACGGAGTCCGCCGCCGCGCACGCGGAAATGCTGGCGCGGGCGCGTCTGTACGACGGGGATCACCGCGCGGCCGCGACCTTTGCGGATGCGATGATGAAGCTTACGTTCGGCGACCTGCGCAGCGCGGTGCGGAAGTATTTCAGGAACATTCAATTCGCGTACGTCGGCGACGGATCGCGCATCACCGCCGCGGAATTCACGAAGCGTTAGAACAACTCCGACCGAACATGAACCTACGTTCACGAGTGCTTCCCGTCGCGATCGTCGCGATCGCGATCGTCTCCGTCAGTGCCGCGCGTGTTCCCGACGCGGCCTCTCGCGGCGTCGAGGATCCGACGTTCGCCGAGAACGTCGCGCCGATCCTCTATGCGAATTGCGCGAACTGTCATCGACCAGGTGGCCTCGGGCCGTTCTCGGTGCTGGACTACGACAGCGTGAAGCCGAAGCTCGGCAAGATGAGATCGATGGTCCGATCAGGCCGCATGCCGCCCTGGCAGGCGACCGGGCCGCGCGGCGTGTTCCGCAATGACCGGCGGCTCACCGAGGAGGAAAAAGACATCATCGTTCGCTGGCTCGATTCCGGCGCCAAGCCGGGCGACCTAAACAGGCTACCGCCGCGTCCGGAGTTCAGCGACGGATGGGAAATCGGAACGCCGGACCTGATCGTGCCGATGCCGGAAGAGTTCACCGTGCCGGCGTCAGGCGAGATCGAATACATGTACTTCGAGGCGCCGACGAATCTCACCGAAGAGAAGTGGGTTCAGGCAATCGAGATCATGCCGGGTGCGCGCGAGGTGGTGCATCACGTCCTCGTCTACGCGCGCGTTCCGGCGCCGCCGCGGAGCGCGACGACCGCCCCGCAGCCCAGACCGCAGGGCACCGCAGTGCCGCAACCGCTGTTCGTGCGGAATCCGGAGTATGGCCTTCCGGAGCCGCCGCCACGCCGCGACACGCTGCACCCCAGTCCCCGGCAACGCGGTCCGCTCATCGGCAGCACCGCGCCGGGAACCAACGTCGTGAGCTTCCCGGAGGGGACCGCGCTGCGGCTGCGTCCCGGCACCATCCTCACCTTTCAGATGCACTATACGACGCACGGTCACGGGATGAAGGATCGCACGTCGGTCGGCTTCAAGTTCGCGAAGGAGATGCCGAGCGAGGAGATATTCGCCAGTCAGTTTACCAACGGCTCCTTCGTGATTCCGCCCGGGGCGCGCGACTATAAGGTTCCCTCGGAGCTCGGCGTCACCCAGCCGATCAAGATCTGGGGGCTCCTGCCGCACACGCATCTGCGCGGCACGCGTTGGCTGTACACGCTCGTGAAGCCCGACACCTCGTCCGAAGTGATCCTCGACGTCCCGCGGTACGACTTCAACTGGCAGACCTACTACCTGTTCGAGAAGCCGCTCGAGATGCCCGCGGGAGCCAGGCTCACGTCGATGGCGTGGTACGACAACTCGTCGTCGAACCAGGACAACCCGGATCCCACGAAGGAAGTGCGTTGGGGAGATCAGACGTGGGAGGAGATGCAGTACACGGGGTTTCTGTACAGCGTTCCCTCGCGTCGACTGCGTCGGTGAGGCACGAAGGGGAACACCCTTCACCGTCTTCCCTCGTGCTCAGCCGGATCTCACCGTCACAACGGTGGGCGCGTGGCCAGTCGCATCGAGAAAGCGCACGACATTCTCGTGTGACAGCACGAGCGTCGCGTCGTTGCGCAGCGGATGGGCGTGAACGCTCGGCGCGCTCCAGACGTCGTTATCGATGTACAGCTCCACTGCGTGCGACGGGTCGTTCACGAGACCGAGGAGCGAGACGGCGCCCGGTGCGACGCCGAGGTGCTTCATGAGCCGCTCGGGAGACGCGAAGCTCAGCCGATCCGTGCCCGACGTCTCGGCGAAATCGGCGATACGCACGTTTTTCGAGCACAGCGTGACGAGCAACAGATGGCGCCGTCCGCGGCGGTCTCGCAGGAACAGGTTCTTGGTCCGCCCGGCGCCGGATTCCGGGACGTGCTTCGCCTCCTCCTCGCAGGTGAACACGGGAGGATGATCGTGCCGCACGAAGCGTATGCCATGCGTCTCGAGAAACGCGAAGAGGTCGGCCATGCGGAGAACAACTTAATGATGCAGATTCGAGGCGGCTGAAGTCCGACACTTTTCCACGAGAGTACAGATGAGCATCCCCCGCGGTGTCGTCGCCCTACTTGTTGTCGTCACAGCCTCGCAGGCGCATGCACAGACCGTCCAGTATCGCGCGGCGGGCAGGGAGTATCGCTCGGTGGCGGACACGGGACCGGTGCGACGCGCACAGGCCGCGGTGAGCGCCGACCCGCGCAATGTGGCGCGGATCATCCAGCTGGGAACGGCGATGGCGGGTCCACGTCAATTCCGTGAGGCGATCGAGACGTTCACGCGTGGCCTCGAGATCGACCCCAGCAACGCGATGCTGTATCGCTGGCGCGGGCACCGCTATCTGTCGGTGCGAGAGTACGATCGCGCGATCGCCGACTTCACGCGCGGGCTGTCTCTCGATCCCGACAACTACGGCATCTGGTACCACCTCGGTGTCTGGCGGTTCATCCACGGCGACTTCGTCGCGGCGGCCGCGGCGTTCGCGCGAGCACAGCGCATCGCTCCCGAGGCAGGGGAGCTGGCCGGGTCGGTCGACTGGCGCTGGATGTCACTCTCGCGAGCGGGCCGTCTTGCGGCCGCGGACTCTCTGCTGCGCGCCCGACCGGATTCGCTGCAGACGAACAATGCATACCGGCAGCGGCTGCGTCTCTATCGCGGCGAGCTCGGACCGGACGCGGTCATCACCTCCTCGGACACGGGCGACGTTACCGTTGCGACGCTGAGCTACGGACTCGGGAACTGGTATCTCGTCCGCGGCGACACCGCGCGGGCGCGGAGCTGGTTCGAGCGCGCGATCGCCTCGGGTGGCTGGCCCGCCTTCGGATTCATGGCAGCTGAGGCAGATCTCCGCCGGATCCGGACAAACGCGCGTCGTTAGACCGACGCATGCCCTCATCCATCGCGCACGGTCTCGCAGCGGGCGCCATCGGCACGGCGTTCTTTCCCGCGGAGAGAGCGCTCTACGTCGCCGCGGTGGCGGCAGCGATCCTCCTCGACCTGGATGCGGTGGGATGGCTGTTTGGCCGAGGAGATGTGGCATTTCTCGGGGGCCATCGCGGACTTACGCACTCGCTGGCATTTGCCGCTGTGCTCACCGTCGCGCTCGTCGCGCTGCTTTATCGCGGAACCGTCGCCCACTCGAAATGGCGTCTCGCGCTATGCCTTTTCCTGGCGATTGCCTCGCACGGAGCGCTCGACGCGCTCACGACCTATGGTGCCGGCATCAGGTTCCTCGCTCCATTCAGCGCGGAACGATTCAAGTTTCCGTGGCAGCCCATCGATGCGATGCTGCCCGAAGTGATCGGCAT
>JBOHTL010000113.1:0-2276 GCA_050733735.1 Gemmatimonadaceae bacterium | reverse complement strand
GTCCGAGATACGCCCTGCAGCGCGCGATGCATACGACGGCGCTCCAGGCTCTCGACGATGCCGACGTGATCATCTACCTCGTCGATGCGACCGACGGCGCGCCCGAGGCGATCGAGAGCGCCGCGGGGCTGGAGCGCGCGCCGCGCGCGCCGGTGCTCGTCGCGATGAACAAGGTGGACCGCCTGACGGACGCCGACCGCGCGCGCATCGCCGCCGCGGTGCCGGACGCGCTGTTCGTATCCGCCGCCAACGGGGACGGAGTGCCCGAGCTCCTCGCGGCAGCCGCGCAGCGGCTTCCCGAGAGTCCCTTCCTCTATCCCGACGACGAGATCAGCACGCAAAACCTGCGATTCTTCGTCGCCGAGCTGATTCGCGAGACGGCGCTCGAGCAGCTGAGCGACGAGGTCCCGTACAGCATTGCCTGCGAAGTCGAAGAGTTCCGCGAGGAGAAGTCGCCCGTGTACATTCGGGCAGTTCTGCACGTGGAACGCGACAGCCAGAAACGCATTCTGATCGGTGCGAAAGGCCAGCAGATTCGCAGCATCGGCCAGGCGGCTCGGCGCAAAGTCGAATCCTTCCTCGAGCAGAGCGTCTATCTGGATCTCTGGGTGAAAGTGCTTCCCAATTGGCGAAAAAACGCACACGCGATGGCGCGATTCGGCTATCGCCTGAAAGAGGAGCAACGATGACGGTGCCACAGCAGCTGCTCGAGATCCTCGTCTGCCCGAAATGCCGCGGTGAGCTCGAATATCGGGAGTCGGAGCCCTCGCTCGTCTGTCACCAGTGCAAGCTCAAGTACCCGGTGCGCGACGGCATCCCCATCATGCTGATCGACGAAGCCCAGCCCCTCCAGTGAGATCGCCGTCGCAAGTGACTGTCCGGTCGACGTTTGACGGACGTCGTCTTCATCCATAGTTTGGCGCAGGATTCATCGCGGACGGCACGGTCCCGGTCGGGACCGCGCGGTTCGCGCGGCCGGCCACCCGCACCCACCGGCACCCGCATGCGTCAGTGACAGCGGCAAAGTCCGTCGCCGTCGTGTTTTCTCCCCGGAACCACCCTCTGCCCGAAGCAGTGAGTGGGTGGGTGGCGAGCCTCGGTCTCTCCACTCTTCGCGTCACCGACGCGAACCAGCTCATGACCATCGCCCTGCGCGGCAGACCGCGCGTGGTGCTGTTCGACGTGCGCGACGCGGCGGAAGCGGCGTGGGCCGGTATCGAGCGCATGAAGGCGGACTCGTACACCGGAGTGGTCCCGTGCGCGGCGATCGTCGCGACAGCGAAGGATTTCGCCGACGCGTTCGACGTCGGCGCCGACGAGGTCATGCGGGCGGCCGACGCCGGCCCCGAGGTCGCGGTGCGGCTTCAGGGAATGCTGCGCCGATCGGACCGCGATCTCACGGTGCATCCGTCCACGCGCCTGCCGGGCACCGTGGAAATCGAGGCCGAAGTGCAGCGGCGCATCGTGGCCGGCGAGCTGTTCGCCATGTGCTACGCGGACCTGGATCACTTCAAGGAGTTCAACGACCGATACTCCTACTACGACGGAGATCGGGTCATCCGGATTCTCGCCAAGATTCTGCATGACGTGGTGAAGGGTACATGCGGAGAGCGTGGATTCGTGGGACACATTGGCGGAGACGATTTCATCTACGTCATCCCGATCGCCGCGGTGAACGACACCTGCAGCATCATCATCGAGGTCTTCGACGCGCTGATCCCCTTCCAATACTCTGAACAGGATCGGCGTGCAGGTTACTTTTTCGGGAAGGACCGACGCGGGCAACTGCATCGCGTCCCGCTGATGACGGTCTCCATCGGCGTCGTCACCAACGAACGACGGCATTTCACGCACGCGGCACAGGTCAGCGAACTCGCAACCGAGATGAAGAGCTACGCCAAGACGCTGCCGGGATCGGTGTTCTCGATCGACCGGCGTACGGATAGCACGCCAGGCGAAGTCGATGCGCACGTCGCGCGCGCGGGATCCGACCAGTCCGGAGGGCACGGCGCATGAACGTCACGTGCCCCGAGTGCCGATCCGTGTTCCGCGTCGATCCGGGACGGATTCCCGGCGCCAGCGTTCGCGCGCGCTGCGCGGTGTGCGGCGGTGTGATCACGGTCTCGCGCGACGGCGCTGCCGCCCCGCCCGCCGCGAGGACGACACCGGCGTTTGCTTCGCGCACCCCATCCGCGGCGCCGGCCACCCCGGGAGCGTCCGGATTGCACTTCGGCAGCGCGCCGACGCCGCCGCTTGCGCAGCCTGCGACGCAGCCC
>JBOHTL010000112.1:0-4505 GCA_050733735.1 Gemmatimonadaceae bacterium | reverse complement strand
CGCTCCTTCGCGCACACGCGCCGCCGCGACCGCCACTGGCGATTCGATGGCCGAAAGATCGGCCTGCAGTTCGTCCCCCTGCACCTGGGCGCGCAGCACGCCGAAGTACGCGTCGTTCACCCGTGCGCGCGTGTCGTACAAGGCCGTCTCGACCGTCGCCCGCGAATGCGCGAGCTGGGCGCGTTCCACGTCGCGGCGAGCGTCGATCGAGGGATCGAACACGCGCTGATTCAAAACGACGCGCGCATCGTATGTGTCGTGCGGCAGCGCCGGGGCGCCAGGCACCGGGACGCGCGGAACGTCGGACTGGTATTGCGCCTGGCTCTCGAGCGCGATGCTGGGCAGCAGCTCGCCGGCAATGGTCCGCTGGCGCAGCTCCGATTGGCGGGCGAACAGCGACAACTGTCGCGCGCGCGGATCGTTGGCCGTGGCGCTGTCCCGGAGCGCCTCCAGCGTGAACGTCCGCTCCTGAGCGCCTGCGCCGGCAGCGGGAATCTGCAGTATCGCGACGGCGACCACGAATGATGTTTTCATGGCCGTAACGCATTGCGGACGAATTCGGGAATGTCCTTCTTGCGGCGCTCGATGAAGGCGTCGAAACGGGCGTCGTCCATCTCGAACATGATCCGGAACATCGGACGCGCGGCGAACGGAAAGATGCAGAGCGAGATGAGATTCGCTGCGAATTGTTCGGGCGCGATGGGGCGCATCGAACCGGCGCGCACGCGTTCGTCGATCTGCGCGCCGAGCTTCTTGAACAGGGGCCGCATGACGGCGCCAGGCGTACCACCGGCGACCGACGCCAGCACCTGCTCGACACGCTCGGGATGATGATGCAGCTCCGCCAGCAGGTATGCCGGCAGAAAGGGAGCGCGCTGCAGATTTTCGAGATACAGCGCGACGAAACGATCGATCTTGAGGTCCAGCGGAAGATCGCCGCCGAGCGTCTCAGCGATGGCCGGAAAGAGCCGCATCGCGAGCTGTTGAAACACCGCGGCGCTGAGCCGTTCCTTCGAGCGGAAGTAATAGTGGAGCAGCGCCTGGTTCACGCCGGCCTCTGCCGCGATTTCCTGCATGCGCGCCCCCGCGGTTCCCTTGCGGACGAACACCACTCGGGCAGCGTCGAGGATCCGTCGTTCGGTCGCTCCGTCGTGCTTCGGCGCTGGGCGCGGTTTCGGCTTGGCAATGCGACGCCGCACTGCCGTTTTCACTTTTGCCATATGGTTTAACTGTTTAGTTAAACCAGAACATGCCGCATCGGAGGCACAGGCGCAAGTCGAGCGCCCGCGCCGAGCAATACAGATGTTTTAGGCGAGGCGGGCGGTGACCGTTATGTCCACGCCTTTCAGAGCCCGCGAAACCGGACAGCCGTCCTTGGTCTTCGCGGCGATCTGCTGGAACGTCGCGTCATCGATCTTCGGGACGGTCGCCGTCACGTTCAGCGCCATGCGCGTGATCGTGAACCCCTCTCCGACCTTTTCCACGGTACATGCGGCCTCGGTGGCGATCTTCGTGGGCGGCGTTCCGTTTTTCTCGAGCCCTCCACTCAACGCCATGCTGAAGCACGCCGCTTCCGCCGCCGCGAGCAGCTCTTCCGGATTCGTGCCGCCACTCTCGTCTGCGAAGCGCGTGAAGTTGTAGGAACCGCCGAAGCCCGTCTCGCCCTTGAACGTTCCATTGCCTCCCTTCAGACCGCCGTTCCACACGGCACTCGCTTTCCGCGTCGGCATCTCGAGTCCTCCCTGAGTGTTCAAATCGCTACCTAACCTGGCATGATTCTATCAGGTTTTGAGCCAATCATCCGACAGTTCACTCGGGAACTCATGCCGCTCCGCATCAAGGTTCGTGAGAACGGTCCTTTCGCCGTCGATGTCACCTCGGGCGACTTCATCCTGCTCGATCACAACGATCAGCCGATAGCGATTCCTCCGCTCAAGCCGGGCAAGACCAACGTCACCCTGTGCCGCTGCGGCCTCTCGTCGCGAAAGCCGTTCTGCGACAGCACGCACAGCCGCGTTGGGTGGAAGGGAGTGAACGAAGATCAGACGGTGCCCGCGGCGAGTCCGTCGGAGCCGCCGAAGACGGGATGAACGCTTCCGCGCCGGCCTCGGAGGATGCGCTCGACGAGCTTCTGTCACGACCGCGCGGGCACACCGTCGACGCGTTGACACGCTGTCCTGGAGACATCGTCGTGCTCGGCGCGGGCGGCAAGATGGGACCGACGCTCGCGCGCATGGCGGCGCGGGCTGCGAACGCCGCCGATGGCGAGATGCGGCGACGCGTGATCGCGGTTTCCCGATTCCCGTCGAACGCCGCGCGCGACGCGCTCGCCACCCACGGCGTCGAGACAATTTCCGCCGACCTGCTCCACGCGGACGCGGTGGCGCGGCTTCCCGACGCGCCAAATGTCATCTATATGGCGGGGCAGAAATTCGGCACGGCCGAAGCACCCTCGCGCACCTGGCTGATGAACGTCGTGGTACCTGCGCGCTGCGCGGAGCGCTACGCGAACGCGCGCATCGTCGCGTTCTCGACGGGCAACGTATACCCACTGGTCCCGGTGGCGAGCGGCGGCGCCCGCGAAGACATGGAGCCGTGTCCCGTCGGCGAATACGCGTGGTCCTGCCTGGGCCGCGAACGCGTCTTCGAGCACTACGCATCCACGCGCGGCATTCGCGTCTCGATCATTCGGCTCAACTACGCGATCGACATGCGCTACGGCGTGCTCACCGATCTCGCCGTGCAGATCGAACGCGGCACGCCGATCCCGCTCGCAATGGGGCATGTCAACGTCATCTGGCAGGGAGACGCGAATCGCATCGCTCTCGAGTCGCTGCCGCATGCGGCAGCTCCGCCATTCGTGCTCAACGTGACTGGCGCGGACACGCTGTCCGTTCGCTCCCTCGCGACGAAGCTCGGCCAGCGACTCGGCGCCGCGCCGCGGTTCACGGGGACGGAGGCGCCCGACGCACTTCTCAGCCACACGGCCCGAATGCGCGGGCACTTCGGCGCCCCCGAAGTCGGCGTCGATCACATGCTCGACTGGGTCGCTGATTGGGTGCGACAAGGACGGCCGCTGCTGGGCAAGCCGACGCACTTCGAAGCGCGCGACGGATCGTTCTGATGATCGAATCGATCGCCGTGTCGGCGCGTGCGCATCTGCGCGGCGGTGTGGCGATCCCCGCGCATCCGTTGGCGCTCACTGCGGCGCGCACGCTCGACGAGCGGCGACAGCGCGCATTGACGCGGTACTACATCGATGCGGGCACCGGCGGCCTCGCCGTCGGCGTGCACACTACGCAGTTCGCGATTCGTGAGACGAACCACGGTCTGCTCCGGCCGGTGCTCGAGCTCGCCGCGCTCACCGCGCGCGAGCAATTGGCATCGCGGCCGCGGCCGTTCGTCATGGTCGCCGGACTGTGCGGACCGACGGCACAGGCGGTGACCGAGGCGGAGACGGCGCTGACTTACGGCTACGACGTGGGGCTCCTGAGCCTTGGCGCACTGCGCGGCGCGACGACGGAGCAGCTGCTGGCGCACTGTCGCGCCGTTGGCGACGTCATTCCATTGTTCGGCTTTTACCTTCAGTCGGCCGTGGGCGGACGCGTCCTCGACTACGCGTTCTGGCGCGAGTTCGCGGAGATCCCGAACGTGTGGGCCGTCAAGATCGCGCCGTTCGATCGCTACCGGACCATCGACGTTGTGCGCGCGTTCGGCGAAGCGGGACGTGACGACGTTGCGCTCTACACCGGCAACGACGACAGCATCGTCGGCGATCTGCTCACGCCGTACCCGGTGACCGTCGGCGGAGAATCACGGATTCGCTGGATCGACGGTGGACTGTTGGGGCAGTGGGCCGTGTGGACGCGCAAGGCAGTGAGCCTGCTGGAGCGCGCACAAGCCGCCCGCGGTGGCGGCCTGGTGGAGACGGACCTGCTGCGTGAAGGCGCCGCCCTGACCGACGCAAACGGCGCCATCTTCGATTCCCTGAACAATTACGCGGGATGCATCGCCGGCATCCACGAGGTGCTGCGACGTCAGGGGCTGCTGGCCGGAACGTGGTGTCTCGACCCGCGCGAATCACTGTCTCCCGGCCAGGCCGATGAGATCGAACGCGTCAGTCGCGCTTATCCATTTCTCGCCGACGATGCCTTCGTCGCCGAGCGACTCGACGGCTGGCTGTCCTGATCGCGCGGCAACAGCGACGCGATCCACGTCTCGCTGGCCGGACGCTCGAAGCGCTCGCGCCACGACGCCGCGTCCGTGATGCTCGTGTCGAATGTGGACGTCTCGCGAGTCAGTTCGCCGGTCTGGCTCAGCGTTGCGACATCCCCGCGGCGAGCCACGCGCGTCTCGCCATTTGCGCGATAGAACACTCTGCCACCAGCCACCAGCGATGTGCCGAGCTCGCGTTCGACATCCTGAAGCCGGCGAAAGAGCGCATCGATGGAACAGCCGGACGCCTGCTCGGCGGTCGGATCCACGCCGATGGCGAGGAACCGATC
>JBOHTL010000111.1:0-3204 GCA_050733735.1 Gemmatimonadaceae bacterium | reverse complement strand
CCGTCGCTGTCCGCCGTCGCTGTCCGCAGTCGCTGTCCGCCGTCGCTGTCCGCCGTCGCTGTCCGCAGTCGGCTTGAGTTAAATCCCCAACTCAACTAGACTTAGCTCTTCACATCTACCCTCCCTGCGCCGGCAAACGCGCGGGGCGGAAAGACCAAAGGGAGGTTTGCCAATGCTTCGGCAATACGAGGCGGTGTACATCTTCGACGCTGGTCTCGAAGACACCGCGATCAACGAGCGGCTCGACCGCATCCACGCGCTTCTCGGCAGTCCTGCCGACATGCGCATCGACCACTGGGGACGCCGTCAGCTCGCGTACCCCATCGGCCGCAAAGAGCAGGGCTACTACGTCGTCGCGCGGTACAGCGCTGATGGCACCGCGCTCCCCGAGTACGAGCGCGCCCTCCGGCTCGACGACGGCATCATCCGCTATCTCCTGACGCTCCACGATCGTGAGCTCGGCGCGCCTGAGCTCAGCGAGGCGGAGCTGGCGCTCGCCAGCGCGCGCCGCGAGGACGAAGACGAGGACGAGGAATAAACCATGCGCAGACCGACCAAATCCTGCCCCTTTTGCGAGACCCGCGTGCACTTCATCGACTACAAGGATGATCGCACGCTCGGCCGCTTCATCACCGACCACGGAAAAATTCTTCCCGCGCGCCTCAGCGGAACGTGCGCGCGACATCAGCGTCAGCTGGCCAACGCCATCAAGCGTGCTCGCTACCTCGCGCTGATTCCGTACGTGCGCGGCCTGCAGGGCTGATCACGGGTCATCGTGAACAGATCGTCCACGCCGCTGACAGCCACCCCAGTCGCGACGCCGGTTCCACCCGGTGAGCGCGGCTGGGGAAAGCTGCTGCTGGCCGTGGTCGCGTTCATTCTCATCCCGTCCATTCCACAGTTCCGCGCACTTCTCCCCATCGACCAGACGATGCTGCTGTTCGTGCCCGCGCTCGCCGCGTGCACCCTGGTCGGCTGGTGGGCGGGTGGCCGGATTCTGCTGGCCATCGTATGGGTCGGGCTCGCGACATTCGTCGCGCTCGGCGCGCAGCCGACGGCCAGCGGGTTCTATAACCTCGCGCGCGGCTGGAGCCTCGTGCTGGCCGGCGCGTTCGGGCTCGTCTGCCTCTTCGGCTCGCGGCGTCCATTCTTTCCGCGCGCGCTCATCGCGTTGACGCTCTCACTCGGACTCGCGCTCATCATGAGCGCGCTCGGTCCCGTCACCGGCGAGCACATGGCCGGCGCCGTGACCGGCGAGCTGACGCGACGCAATCTCGAGACGATGTCGTTCATCAACACGTTCATCGGGCGATATCCGCAGGAGTGGAATGAGCTCGTCGCGAAGCTGCCGCAGATCGGGCAGCTGCCGGCGGAAGCGGAGAAGCAACTGCGGTTCATCTCGCAGGGGGGCGCGATGCTGTTTCCGTCGCTCCTGGCGCTCGAGTCGTTGATGGCGCTTGCGCTTGCATGGTCCATCTACCACCGGATCTCGCGCGCGCGGCTCGGCCCTCCGCTCGGTCAGCTTCGCGATTTTCGATTCAACGATCAGCTGGTCTGGGGACTCATCGTCGGTCTGACGATCGTGTTCCTGCCGACGCTGTCGTCGGTGCGCATCATCGGCCGCAACCTTCTCGTCTTCTTCGGCGCGCTGTACGCGCTCCGGGGACTCGGCGTGCTGAGCTGGTTCATGAAGCCGGGAGCGCTGGCGATCACGGCGCTCGTTGGTTTCGCGATGCTCTGGTGGCCGGTGCTCAACGCGATTGCCGCCGCGGGCTTTCTCTTTCTCGCCATCGCGGCGTTCGGTCTTGGTTTAGGCGATACCTGGGCGGAC
Source organism: Gemmatimonadaceae bacterium (assembly GCA_050733735.1). Taxonomy (GTDB): domain Bacteria; phylum Gemmatimonadota; class Gemmatimonadetes; order Gemmatimonadales; family Gemmatimonadaceae; genus DASPMP01. The sequence continues at coordinate 1,373 of JBOHTL010000111.1, read as the reverse complement.
TGGCGCAGCCGAGCCCGCTCGACCACATAAATCCATTACTTCACTTTCACGAGTCACTATCTATGGAAGTCATTCTCCGTCAGGCCGTCGAGAACCTCGGTAATCCCGGCGATGTGGTGAAGGTCTCGAACGGTTACGCGCGCAACTTCCTGCTGCCGCGCGGCGTCGCGTATGAGGCGACCCCCGGAAACCTCAAGCGCATCGCGCAGGAAAAGGAGCGGCTCGAGGCCGCCGAAAACGAACGCCGGGGCGCGGCGCGCGGGCTGGCCGAAAAGCTCGAGCAGGTGTCGCTCACTTTCTCCGCTCGCGTCGGCGAGGAGGGGAAGCTGTTCGGCTCAGTCACTGCGGCGGATATCGCGCATCAGCTGGAAACGCAGGGTTTCCACATCGAGAAGCGACAGATCGATCTGCACGAGCCGCTCAGGACGCTGGGCGTCTTCCGCGTCCCCGTGCGGCTGCACGCTGAAGTGAAACCGGAAGTAAAGGTCTGGGTGATCAAGCAATAGCAACTGCCGTTTCAGGGTTTCAACGTTTGGGTGTTTCAGGGGTAAGCGTTGCAGGGATGTCCTCAACGCTGAAACTCTGAAACCCTCAAACGTTCAAACGGGCTGTTTTTGTGGCCCTTTCCGTGCATTAGCTCGGTCCGTCATATAAACTGATCCAGTGGCTTCTCCATCGTCTCGCCCGGTCTCCAGGTCGTCGGCGATCACCGATCTCGCACAACGTGCGGCCTCGGTGGCCCTCGATCACAGGGCGAACGATGTGGTACTCTTGAGCTTAGAGGGTGTCTCGGACATGACCGACTATTTCGTCATCGCCAGTGGCACCTCCGACACACACGTGCGCGCGCTCGGCGAGCACATACAGGAAGAGCTGCGCAAGGAAGGCGCGCGGGCGCATCATGTCGAGGGAATCCAACAGGGTCGTTGGGTGTTACTCGACTACGTCGATTTCGTCGTTCACCTGTTCCATCCAACGCTCCGCGATTTTTATCAGCTGGAGCGCCTGTGGAGCGATGCGCAGATGGTGCCGATCGCCGCGCAACCGGCGCGGGGGCAGTAGACGTGAGCGGGACAGTCGGGAGAAGCAGCGTGAAGTCTTCGAGAAACGCCGCGGCGATCACCGCAGCACTCGCGGCGATGCTCGCCGCGACGCCCGTTGTGGCTCAGGCCCAGAACTACTTCGGCCAGAACCAGGTCCAGTACGACAACTTCGACTGGCACGTCATCGGGACCGAGCACTTCCTCGTTTACTACTATCCCGAGGAACGGCAAGCCGCGATGGACGCGGCCCGGATGGCCGAGCGCGCGTACGCGCGACTGTCGCGCATCCTGGATCACCAGTTCCGCGAGAAGAAGCCGATCATGCTCTTC
>JBOHTL010000110.1:0-3629 GCA_050733735.1 Gemmatimonadaceae bacterium | reverse complement strand
CCTTCGCTGGTCCCCTCCGGTTCGGATCTTCAGCACGCGGCAGCGCCACGCGGCACAGGACTCGTGCTGAACAACGTGATCACCCTTCCGGTGGACGTCATCGGAGAGATACCCGTAAACGTCGACGCCGTGATCACAGGACTCCAGTTCAGCACGCTCGCTGGACTGACCGCGACCTACGATCTGATCGCCGACGTCGAGGTTGCCGGAACACGCATCGTCGCGGAAGACCTGACGAGCGCGGTGTCATTGAGCAGCGCCGGCGGCCGAGGTGGATGCGAAGTCGTGAACATCGACCTCGCGCCGGTTGCCGTGAACGCCGCGGGCCTTGCCGTCGTGGACATTCCCGTCAACACCGTGGACGTACGGGCAGAAGGCGCGGTGGGCAACCTGTTGTGCGTCGTGACGCGGCTGGTGAACTCGCTTGCTCCCATCTCCGCCATCACCGGCGTCGTGAACGCGCTCACCGGCCTGCTCGGAGGTGGCTGACCTCGCGAGACCGGCTAGGGCTCGGTCGGAATGTCGAGCCGCGCGGGTCTGACGTCGGCCAGTCGCCCCCGCGCGGCATCCACGCGCGGTTGCAGCGCCCCGTCGGCATTCCCCCACAACCTTATGAATCGTTCGTAATAGAGCGCCGCCTTCTCACGATTTCCTTGTTTCTCGTACAGCTGGCCTAGTCGCTCGAAAGCATGCGGGAGGTTGAGCGCCTGCAACCAGAGGTCGGGCTCACCACCGAAGAACTGCGGCGTCGCGACGAGCCGCTCGTACCACACGATGGCAGAGTCCGCGTGATTGAGCGCGTCGTACGCGATCGCAAGTCCCTTCGGCATGCACTGCATGCAGTAGCCAAGCGGCCTGCCATCGAGCGGATAGACGTCGAACTCCTGCCATCTGTGCATCGCGTCGCGCCAACGCCCCTCGGCTTCGGCAATGCTCGCCTGATTTGACGCCAAACCGAGCTGCCGCTGCTGCTGCGACCGCACGCTGTCCGGGAAGGCCCGTTCCCAGCGTGCCAACAGCTCGCGTGCTCGCCGTGAATTGCCGGCGTCAGCGTAGCGAGCGGAAATGCCCAGGAGGTTCTGATTCGGAATGCTGTCTCCCAGACTGTCGAGGCGCGCGACCGCTTGGTCCGGTCGTCGCAGCACCCATGTATCGATGTCGGCACGCAAGTTCGCGTCAGGAAAACGACGACGTTGCACCTGTCCGGCACTCGCCAGCCAACGCTCGGCTTCGGCGACACGTCCGCGCATCACCAGCATTGCAGCCTTGCTTCGCATGGCAGTTGCGCGATTGTCACCGCCTTCTGCGATCGCGCTGTCCATCGCGGCGTCACACGCATCGAACCGGCGAAGGCCGCAGTGAAGGCGACGTGGCAACCACGTCATGCCGGCGCGATTCGGAAAGCGCTTGGGTGCCGCGCGGGCGACACTGTCAGCTTCACGCACCTTGCTCTGGTTCACGAGGCTGACGACGAAATCCTCGTAGGCGTTCGGAGGCAGCTTGTCCTGCGCATGCAGCACGCGGTACAGGCTTTCCGCGCGGACGAAGTCGCGTCGCAAATTCAGCAACCACCCAAGGTTCGTGGGGGGCGTGCCGGTAAGCACGGCAAGCTCCTCGTAGGCGGTTATGCCTTGCCTGACGTCTGCGTCGGGCCGCGAACCCGAATGATAAGTCCCCTCGATGAGCAATCGCTCCCGCTTGGTCGCGCGGTCGCGATGATGATAGGCGCGAGCCACGGCTTCGACCGCGAGGCGCGGATCCGACCGCAGGTTCGAGCCAACAAGGACCCCAAGTGCACGCCAGGCGCCCGCAAACGCGGTGTCCACAGCGACCGCGCGCTTCAGCGGCTCGACCGCTCCCCGAAGATTCCCTTCGACGTGCCATAGCCGCATGGCGCGCGTGTACAGCTCGAGCGCCTCCAGCGATTCGGTCGTGACCTTCGCGAGTGGGGGTGTGCTGCGAATCTGTTTGAGCGATTCGCCAATCTTGGAGCGCAGCTCCCGCGTGACCCTGTCGGCCGCGCCGATCAGGTCCGCGGGAGACGCGGCAATCGCCGCGCGCGAAGCGAGAATCTCACATGTGCCACCGGCGACGAGTCGGACGGAAAGCAGGTGGCCACCGGAATTCCGAACCAGGTCGCCGTCGACGATGACCGGCACCCCTTCACGGACTGCCAGCTCCCGTGCTCTGGGCAGTGTAATGCGTTCGGATGCAGATAGCCGCATGCGGCGCACGGCGTCGGACACCGCCTCTGGAGCCAGCACGTCCATCCGTCCGGACTGCTGCAGTCCCAGGGTGACAGCGTGCGTAGCGAGACGTGCCAGGGTCGTATCATCCGCGTGCGATCCGAAATCTGTAATCAGCAGCTGGGCATTCGCTGGAATTGTTCCAGCCGCGAACAGGGTGCCGGCGGGGCCGATCCCCGCCGCGCGCAGCAGCATGAAGCCGGAGACGACCAGCGCGAACGCCACGAGAGCAGCGGCACCGGAGATCGCAACACGTCGCCAGCTCAGATGGCGAGTGCCGCGAACGGCCATGTCCCGCCACCTGCCCTGGTGTCGGTGGCCAACCGGTCGTGCGCTCGCGGACGAGACGGCGCTCCGCGCGGCCATGCGCGTCGCGCCAGTGAGTGTGATTGCGGGCAGACCAAGGGTCATCACCAGCACCGCGCCGGGCAGCACCCAGTCTGGCAATCCGAGCCCGATCATGACACTCCATGCGACCGCGACGACGACGATGAACGCGACCGTGTAGATCAACAGTGCTCGGCGAAAGCGGCGTGGCTCGTCCTCCAGCGACGCGGCCAGCACTTCCCCAGAGTCAGTCAGGGTCGCTTCGATGGTCGCCACGATTTCGTCAGCTGTCTGCGGGCGCGCGTCAGGGTCCTTGGCGAGGCACCGCGCCAGCAGGAGCGAAATGCTCGGCGGCACTGCGCCTCGAAGCTCCTCGATCGGCCGTGGTATTTCAGTCATGTGCGCGGCGAGCAGATCGCGCGGCGTCCGGCCGTGGAATGGTGGCTTGCCGGCGAACAGCTCGTAACCCATCACGCCGAGCGCGTAGATGTCCGCCCGATGATCAGTGGCTGGATCGGCAGCCGTCTGCTCGGGCGCCATGTAGGTGGGCGTTCCGATCGACGCGCCGGTTCTCGTGAGCGATTCCGCCGGCGGACGTTGTTCGGCTGAGCTCAATGCTTTCGCGATGCCGAAGTCGGCCACGACGGCGACGCCGTCAGTCAGCAGGACGTTTTCGGGCTTCACGTCGCGGTGAGCGACGCCCGCTCGATGAGCGTACGCGAGCGCGCGCGCAATGTCACGCAGAATCGATAAGATCTGCCTGGTGCTGATCGTTCCGCGATCGAGAACACCGCGCAGCGATTCGCCCCGCACGTACGGCATGACATAGAATGGCAGTCCGTCCACGTCACCAGCCGAGAGCACCGCGATGATGTTCGGGTGCTGCAGCGCAGCGCTGATCTGAATCTCGCGCTTGAACCGCTCGATGCTGACTCCGGCGGCAAGTTCCGGTGACAGAACCTTGACGACGATGTCGCGGTTCAGTGCCTGATCGCGGGCCAGAAAAACACGCGACATGCCACCCCTGCCTAACTCGCGGACGACGCTGTACTGCCG
>JBOHTL010000109.1:0-5601 GCA_050733735.1 Gemmatimonadaceae bacterium | reverse complement strand
ATCCGCACCACGGGGACACCGAAATACATCCAGTACTTTCCGTCGATGCGCGTGGCGACGATGCGATCGCCGACGAGTCGACTCACGATCGACCCGGATTTGGATTCCGTGCGCAGGTACTTGTCGTTCGCGACACCCGCGAACGCAGGCCCGTGCTTCGTCCAGTGCAGCAGGTCCGGCGACGTCGCGACCGCGAGACGCGGGACGTCGCGATTCCATTGCGTGTAGGTGAGCACGTAGGTGCCGTCATCCCGTTCCACGATGCGCGGATCCTCGACTCCGCCGGGCCATTCATTGGCGCGCTGCGCGTCAGGCGCCGGATACAGGACAGGTGCTGATCGGCGCGTGAAGCGCAGCCCATCGGCGCTTTCGGCGAGACCAAGACGCGACGTGTGTCCGCCGATCTTCTCGTCTCCGCTGGCGTCCTCCGCGCGATAGAGAAGCATGACGCGCCCGTCCCGCACCACCGCCGCGGGGTTGAAGGTCGCATACTCCTCCCAACGCACTACGCTGTCGTTCATGGGAGAGATGAACGTCGAGCGCGAACTGGGCGTCAGGACCGGGTTCGCTTCGGGCTTTACAAAGGGCCCGAGGGTCCAGGGTTGGGCCGAGAGCGGGCCGGCCAGGGTGACAAGCAGTGTGAGAATGCGCATGCAGACAAGCGTATGCGATGACGGGCAGCGCGCAACACGCGGTGAGGGACCAATTTCCACCCACTTCCCTATCCCCTCATCATCTCTCCCCCCACTTCGTTTGCATTCCGTAATACCGCGCCGCATGTTAGCTCCTCAGGGCGCCGCCGCCTTGCGCATCACTCTACCCGGAGTAGCGCCATGAAGCGACTCGTGGTCTGTGCCGACGGCACCTGGAACACGCCCGACCAGCAGGATCAGGGCAAGCCCTCGCCCACGAACGTCTGGAAGCTCTATGAAGCCGTGCGACGCTGCCGTACGGACCCCGACGGCATCCGGCAGCTGGCGCACTACGAGCCGGGCGTTGGCGCGTACCCGAAGGGACTCGCTGGCCTCGCGATGCGCATCCGGATCCTCTTCACGCGAAAGAATCGCCAGGGGAGCATCTATCAGGGAATCACCGGCAACGGCCTCGACGACATCATCATGAACTGTTACGCCTGGCTCGCGAAGCATTACGAGCCTGGAGATGAGATCTACGTTTTCGGATACAGCCGCGGCGCGTACACGGTCCGCAGTCTCGCGGGGATGATCCGGAAGTGCGGCGTGCTGCGAGGCGACGCCAAGGTGAACGTGCGCTGGGCGTTCGACTTCTATCGCAACGACGTGCATCCCACCAAGCCCATGTCGGTCGCTTTCCGCGCCGCGAACTCCCACGAGACGCATGTCAAGTGCATCGGCGTGTGGGACACGGTCGGTGCGCTCGGGATACCGCTCGGCCTCTTCAAGGACGTGAACGAAGCGCGGCACCAGTTCCACGACGTTACGCTCAGCTCGCACATCGAGCATGCATATCATGCGCTCGCGATCGACGAGCTGCGGAAGCCATTCGCCCCCACGCTGTGGGAGCAGCAACCGGGAGCGCAGCAGATGATGGAGCAGTCCTGGTTCGCCGGAGTCCATGGCAACGTCGGAGGCGGCTATTCCGACTGCGGCCTGTCGGACAACACCTTCCTCTGGATGCAGGAGCGCGCCAAACGCGCAGGACTCGCCGTGGACGAGGAGTGGGTGAAGAAGCAGATCTGCAACGGCACGTGGGACGGCGAGCTCCGCGATTCGATGGCTCCTCCCTACACCGCGCTCGGGCCCTTCGCGCGGCCGATCGCGCGGGAGCGGATCGTCGACGGGGTGCGGATCGACACGCGTGAGTCGCTGCACGACACCGTGCTCCAGCGCTTCGGGAAGATCGTTCCGCCGATCACGACTCCATACGCGCCCGCGAACCTGGTGGACTACCTGCAACGTGCCGCGGGAGCACCAGGCATTCGGACTCCCGTTCGCGCATCGAGCATCCCCCGGTAGCCGCTGATGTTTCCCTAGTCTTGACAGGGAGCGGACCGCCCGCCATTCTCCCCTAATCTTGCCCAGGGAAGGACGATGACGGTTCGTCAGGAGCCCGGTGATCTGCTTCAGGGGACGCTCGGCATATTGATTCTCAAAGCCCTGCTTCTCGGCCCGGCGCACGGGTACGCCGTCAGCCGGTACATCGAGGAGACGACCGCCGACGTCCTCACGATCGAGGAAGGGTCGCTCTACCCCGCCCTGCGACGCCTCGAGGACCGCGGCTGGGTGACCAGTGAGTGGGGGCTGTCCGAGAACAATCGCCGCGCGCGGTTCTACACCATTACCACCGCGGGACGGAAGCACCTGCGGAACGAGGCTGCGGTGTGGCTGCGCTACGCGAAGGCAGTGACCCGCGTGTTGCGGTCGGAGCCCGCGATCGCGTGAACCCGGGCGGCGACGCGCCGCGCTGGCGGCGCTACCTCCGGTTTATCCGTCCCGATCCCGTTTCGGATGTCGATGACGAACTCGACTTCCACGTAGCAATGCGGATCGAACGCAACATCGCGCTCGGGATGTCGCCCGACGATGCGCGTCGGGACGCGCTGCGGCGCTTTGGCGACGTTGGTCGCTGGCGGGAAGCCGTCGTCGACCACGACAAACGACAGCAGGCGTCGAAGGAGAGGCAGCAGATCATGTCCGACTTCTTTCAGGACCTCAAATACGCGGTGCGCTCGTTGCGGCACGCATCTGGGATGACTGCTGCCGTTGTTCTCACGTTGGCACTCGGACTCGGCGTGAACATGGCGATGTTCAGTTTCCTCGACGTCGTCTTCCTTCGACCGCCGGCCGGCGTGAAGGAACCGAAGGAAGTGCGTCGTGTCTGGACTCAGACTGAATTCCGCAGCGGGACGCAGTTCTGGCCCGGGTTCTCCTACCCACAGTACGCAGCAATTCGCTCGGCGCTCGGCCCGGACGTTCCGTCCACGATCTACCGGTCGCCATCTGATGCATGGGTGAGGCGCGGGGACGACGAGGTCAGGGCCGCGGTATCACACGTCGACACCGACTTCTTCAACCTGCTCGGCGTTAGACCGTTCGCCGGGCGGTTCCTTTCCGCCGACGAGAACCGCCTCGGCTCACCCCAACATGTCGCCGTCCTCAGCCACGAGTTCTGGCGAACGCATCTCGACGCTGATTCCGCCGTCATCGGCCGCACGATCAGCATTGCGAGTCAGCCGTACACGGTCCTTGGCGTGGCCGCCGCGGAATTCAATGGCGTCGACCTGGACGTGACGGATGTATGGGTTCCGCTTGCCACACTGTCGGGACGCGGCGACGCATGGTGGCAGTCGCACAACGTCAATGGATTCCAGCTGCTGTTGCGGCCGGACGACCGAATACAGCTCGCCGATCAGGCGGTGGAAAGCCGCGTCGCCATCGGACTGAGCGCGCCTGAGGTACGCTTTCGCGCTTCGGATAGTGCCGCGGTGGTGCGACTCGGCTCGATCAATCGAGCGCAAGGGCCGGGAAAGAAGGAACAGGAAGTGAAGATTGCGACGAGACTGGCTGGGGTGACGATCATCGTGCTGCTGATCGCCTGCGCGAACGTCATCAACCTGCTGCTCGCACGCGCGGTCCGGCGTCGGCGTGAGATCGCAGTGCGCCTCGCGATGGGCATTTCCCGGCTGCGGCTGGCCCGACTCCTTCTCACCGAAAGCGTGCTGCTCGCGGTGCTGGCGGCGGCAGGGGCCGTGCTCGTCGCGGCGTGGAGCGGTACGCTTCTTCGCGTCCTCTTGATGCCAGAGGTGAACTGGGCCGACGAGGCCTCGCCGATGCACTGGCGCATCATTGGCCTCGCGATCGTACTCGGGCTTGGCGCGGGCCTGATCGCTGGCATCCTGCCTGTACTGCAGTCATTGCAAACGGCCGTGACAGGCGCACTCAAGGCCGGGAATGGCACGTCGGAACAGGGACGTCGGTCACGTGTTCGCGACGGCCTGGTGGTAGCCCAGGCGGCGCTGTCGATGATTCTCCTCGTCGGTGCTGCGCTCTTCGTCTCGAGTCTGAAGAACGTGCACGGCATTCGCACAGGATACGACACCGCCCGTCTCATCTACGCGGGCGTCGCTTTCGACACCGATGACTCGGTGCGCGATTCCAGGTTCCCGCGGGAGTTCCGCGGGCTGACGGATCGCCTGCGCGTCGTACCAGGAGTCGAGGAGATCGCCTTTACACGAATGGTGCCGACGCGCGGGTTTAGCACGATCACCTTTCATCCGGACGTCGATACGACCCAGTATCGAAAGCCCTTCGCGACATACACGCTGGTCTCGCCGGAGTTCTTCGCCGTCACTGGCATGCGGCTCGTGCAGGGACAAGGCTTTCCCCGTGTGACCGGACCCACGATGCCACCGGTGGTCATCGTCAACGAAACGTTCGCGAAGGCGCAGTGGCCCGGGATGTCTGCAGTCGGTCGCTGCCTGCGTTTCCCGCCGGAGGAGGTCTGTTATCGGGTCATCGGCGTCGCCGAGACGGCGATGTTCGACAAACTGATCGAGGAGCCACAGGCGCAGTACTACCTCCCAATCGACAACCCGCCCGCCGAGGCAGGCAGCTGGTTCAGTACGATGATCGTGAAGACTCAGCCCGGCGCGCGTGAAGCGGTCACCACAGAGCTGCGGCGCGTATTGCGCGAGACGTTCCCGTCGGGGCGGCCTTCCTTGAGCTCGATGGAGAACGTGATGGAGCCCGAGTACCGCCCATGGCGGCTCGGCGCGACACTGTTCACCGCGTTCGGTGCGCTCGCGCTCATTGTCGCCGCTCTCGGGATCTACAGCACGGTCGCCTATACGGTCGCGCAGCGAACGCACGAATTCGGAGTGCGTACCGCGCTCGGCGCGCAAACATCAGACATTCTCAGTCAGGTGGTCGGCAGCAGTGTGCGAGTGGTGACCGTGGGCGTGATGCTCGGTGTAGCTCTCGCGTTCGCGGCCGGTCGCTTCATCGCGGCGCTTCTTTACGGCATCGAGCCCACCGATCCGGGCGTTATGATCGGTGTCAGCCTCGTTTTGCTGCTCATCGCGATTGCTGCTGCGCTCGGACCCGCCTGGCGGGCCGCGAAGGTCAATCCCGTAGTTGCGCTTCGGAGCGACTGAGAGCGCTGTTCAGCACGTCGATCGGAGATGCCACGCCTTCGGCTGAACGAACGCGCGGATCCCCGCAATGGACAGGGTCGTGCCGATCCCGGAATGCTTCCGGCCCGTCCACGGCAATCTTGGGCTGACGCGGTCGCAACAGTTCCAGTAGACGGTACCGGTGTTGACCTGCGTCAATACGCGCTCCGCGCGCTCGCGATCCTGCGTGTACACAGCCGCGGTCAAGCCGTACTCGGTGTCGTTCATGAGCGCTACCGCCTCGGCGTCGCTTGAGACTTCCTGAATGCCGATGATCGGGCCGAAGCTCTCGTCGCGCATGAGCTTCATCTCGCTCGTTGCGTTCGTGAGCACGGTCGGCTCGAAGTAGTAGCCGGGGCCGGCCAGGCGCTTGCCGCCCGTGCGGAGCTCGGCGCCCTGGGCGAGCGCGTCCTTGACCTGTTCCTCGAGCACGGCGAGCTGCGCCTCACGCG
>JBOHTL010000108.1:0-8402 GCA_050733735.1 Gemmatimonadaceae bacterium | reverse complement strand
GCACCAGACCCACCGGTCTTTCTCCCTCTTCGGCGATGAACACGACTTCGTTCGCGGCCCCGAGCTGCGCGGCGAAGAGCGGCCGCGCGCGACGCTCGGCGTCGGGCCGAAGCCGGCCGTAGACCGGATGCTCCGGATACTCGCGCAGCAGCGCCAGCCGGAGGCCGACGACGCTGTCGAGATCCTCGATGGTCGCGCGCCGGACGCGCATTTCGTCCATCGAAACGGTGGTGCCGCTGCGGGGTGGCACTGCCTCGCGCCGCTTCATCCCATGGAGCCGCCGGCTCCGGGCGGAGGTCCGAAGAGATCGTTCGGGCGGCGCCGCGGCTCGGGCGTGGCGCGTCCGTACTGTCCCGTATCGCTGCGCGAGATGCGCTTCCGCGCGACGAGCGCCTCGAGCGTCAGCTCGCATGCGGACACCGCCTGGCCGAAATCCTGCTCCGGGGCGAGGCCCGTCTGATGCACCACGTTGAGCAGACCGGGCACGTGTTCGAAGCCGCGATACACGAACTCCGACTTCGCATCTTCGTCGACCTGGAGCGCCTGCCCCTCGTCGAACCACATGATGATGTCGTCGACGTTCACGCCGCCGGCGCGCTCATGGAACGTGACATCGGCCGCACGGCGGATCAGCTCCTTCGCGATGGTCGCGCCGCCGACGAGCTCACCCTCGTATTCCAGCTCGATCTTGCCGGTGATGGCGGGAAGAGCGGCGTAGATGTCGGAGACGCGCGGCACGACTTCGTCCTCTCCCGACGCAACCGCGCGCCGCTCCGCGTTGGAGATCACGTTCTCCATCACGGTGATCGGCATGCGCTGCGACACGCCGGAGCGGCGGTCGATGCGACGATCCGTGCGCGCCTCGAACGCGATGCGCTCCACCAGCTCTGAAATGAAGTCCGGCACCCGCACCGGACGATGCCCGCGATCGGACCAGGCCTCCTGCTTCGTGATGGCCATGCCGAGATCGACGCTCGACGGGTAGTGCGTCTGGATTTCGCTGCCGATGCGATCCTTCAACGGCGTGATGATCTTGCCACGCGCGGTGTAGTCCTCGGGATTCGCCGTGAAAACGAGCTGCACGTCCAACGGCAGACGAACGGGATATCCCTTGATCTGGACATCGCCTTCCTGCATCACGTTGAACAATCCGACCTGCACCTTGCCAGCGAGGTCCGGGAGCTCGTTCAGCGCGAAGATGCCGCGATTGGCGCGCGGCAGCATGCCGTAATGGATCGTGAGCTCGTCGGACAGCAGATGCCCGCCGCGCGCTGCCTTGATCGGATCGAGATCACCGATCATGTCGGCGATGGTGACGTCCGGCGTCGCCAGTTTTTCGACATAGCGCTGGTCGCGTCCCGCCCACGCGATCGGTGCATCGTCGCCGGCCGCGTCGAGCAGCGACCGCGCATGCTTCGAGATCGGCGCGAAGGGATTGTCGTTGACTTCGCTGCCGGCGACGATCGGCATGGCATCGTCGAGCAGCGTGACGAGCGAGCGCAGGATCCGCGACTTCGCCTGACCACGTAGCCCGAGGAGGATGAAGTTGTGCCGCGAGAGGACGGCGTTGACGATCTGCGGCATCACGGAATCCTCGTAGCCGATCACGCCCGGGAAGAGCGGACCTCCCGTGCACAGGCGGGCAAGAAGATTCTGGCGCATCTCGTCCTTGACGGAGCGAAGCGCGCGTGTCGGCACTCCGTAGGGCGAGCGTTTGAGTTCGCCGAGAGTCTTGGGAAGCTGCTGAGACATCGGAATCGGGAAGACGACGAGACCTAATCGTATGCTACCCCGGAACTGCGACTGCGGGAATGGGGAGCAGGGAGCCGGGAACGGGGAAAGTGCAACGGCGGGAACAGGGGGCAGGGAACGGCAACACGGGGGACCCGGGAACAATCGATTGATGACGCACGAGAGCGCGCGTCGCGCAATCGTTGTTGCATGCCAGGGCCAATCCGTGATTACCGTGATCTCGTGGCCTGGCAGCAGGCCATCGAGCTCGCCGTCGAATGTCGTGCGGTCGCCAGGCGTCTCCCGCGGAGCGAATGGGAGCTTGCCTCTCAGCTCCGCCGCGCGTCCACGTCGGTCCACCTCAACATCGCCGAGGGAAACGGGCGCCCGACTCTCATCGATTACGTGAAGTACCTCGGCAACGCGCAATCATCGCTCAACGAGGTTGACAGCGGCCTGCGCTTCATCGCGAGAATGTCTCCGGGAATGCCCGAAGTCCGGGTAGCACTCAAGCGCGTCGTGTGCGTCGCCAAGCCCCTATCGGGACTGAAGAAGTCGCTCGAGAAAAAGCTGGCGGAGGAGGAGTGACCTGATGGTTCCCGATCACCCAGTCCCCGATCCCGGTCCCGCTTCCCGCCCTTGCACTTTCCCCGTTCCCCAGTCCCCGTTCCCTCTTCCCGCCGTTTCGCGAACTCTAGTCGGCCAGGCTCACCTCGACCTGATTGTCATAAAACACCGGCCCATGCCCCATGTCGGTCTCTCGCTGCGACGTCGTCTGATTCGCATTCGCGCCGTCCGCCGTGAGCTTGCCCCACCAGATCGACGGCGCCCACACGACGCCTTCCCGAATCCCGACATCCACCTTCGCGATCGCCGTGAACGCGCCGCGATCGTTATGGATCGCGACGCGTGTGCCGGGCGCGATGCCGCGGCGTTCGGCGTCCAACGGATGGATGATGCACTCCGGCTGTTTCACCGACCGGCGCAGTGTGTCGACGTTCACGAACGTCGAGTTCAGAAACTGGTGCGCGGGTGACGAGATGAGCGTGAGCGGGAAGCGGCTCACGAGCATGGGATCGCGTTCGGGCGACTCGTACGGCGGAATGAATGTCGGCAGCGGATCCATTCCCATCTCCTTCAGCCGTTCCGAATAGAACTCGCATTTCCCACTCGGCGTCAGGAACTCGCCGCTCGCGAATGGCAGGTACGGCGCCGGAACGTTGAGCCGCATCCATCCGCGCTTCAGCAACGTGTCCAGCGTCACGCCGCTGAATTTGTCCGACGTGGTATCCAACGCCTGTCGGATCAGCGTGAGGTCATCCTCCCGCAGTGAGGGATTCGACAGTCCCATACGCGACGCGATGCCGCGGAAGATCTGGGTGTTCGGTCTGGATTCGCCAAGTGGCTCGATCGACGGCTGGTTGAGCGAGACGTAGTGATGTCCGTACGACAGATGGATGTCCCAATGCTCCAGCTGCGTCGTGGCCGGAAGCACGATGTCCGCCCAATCCGCGGTGTCGGTCTGGAAATGCTCCAGCACCACCGTGAACAGATCGGGCCGACCCAGTCCGCGGACGACGGAATTCCGATCGGGCGCGACCGCTGCCGGATTCGAGTTGTACACCACAAGCGCCTTCACCGGCGGTCCGCCGACACCCGCTTCATGCGAGGTCAGCGCCTCTCCCAGCCGGATCATGTTGATGGTGCGCGCCGGCGGCGACAGATCCGGTCGTTCGAGCGCGTGCTTGTTGAACGCGAAGTTGCCGCTCGTGGAGAGATTTACGCCGCCGCCCGCGCGACGCCAATGGCCAACGATCGCGGGGAGGCACGCGATCGTGCGCACCGCCATGCCGCCGCCGGCGTGGCGCTGCAGTCCGTAGTTCACACGGATGAAGGCCGCCTTCGCCCGGCCGTATCGTTCGCCCAGCGAGATCACCGTTTCCACGGAGAGGCCGGTGATGCGCGCGACACGCGCGGGATCGTACTCCCGGACCCGTCCGCGCAGCTCAGTTTCGCCAAGCGTGTGATTCGCCAGGAAATCCCGATCCTCGAGCTCGCGCGCGAATACCACGTGCATCATCCCCAGCGCCAGCGCGGCGTCCGTTCCGGGGCGGATGCCGATCCACTCGTCACACTGCGCGGCAGTTCGGGTGCGGATCGGATCGATGGCGATGACCTTCGCGCCGTTCTCACGCGCCCGCAGCACGAACGGCCACATGTGCGGATTGGACGTGAGCGTGTTCGTGCCCCAGAGGAGCACGAGGTCACTCTGCGGGACGCCCTCGACATCGGCGCCGATGTTCGCGCCGATGGTCATTCGCATCCCCACCGTTCCCGCCATCGAGCAGATGGTGCGATCGAGCTTCGACGCACCGATCACATGGAAGAAACGACGATCGATGGAACTGCCCTGGAGCATCCCCATCGTTCCCGCGTACGAATACGGCAGGATCGCCTGCGGACCGTCGGAGGACTCGATGATCGCCGACAACCGCTCGGCGATCTCATCGAACGCCGCATCCCACGAGATGCGCTCGAACCGTCCTTCGCCTTTGCGTCCGACGCGGCGCATGGGATGCAGCAGCCGATCCCGGTGATACGTCCGCTCGACGTACCGGTTTACCTTCGTACAGAGGAATCCGTTGGTAAACGGGTGATCGGGATCACCGGCAACACGGACCGCGCGGCCGTCCTGTACCGTGACCAGCATGGCGCAGGTGTCGGGGCAGTCGTGGGGACACGCGCCGCGCACCATGGTCTCGCTCATGGTCACAAGGTACGTCCGCGCGGTGATTCCGGTGTGGGGGTTACTCTGCGAAATGCATCCAAACAACCGTTTCCTTCAACCGGCGTCCGAAACATGTGCCCGCCACTTGCTTGAAAACAGCGGCGGGAAACCTAGCTTTCACCCGCTCAGTGCGGACCGAACGCGTGCGACACAAGCAACGTTCGTGACGATTTCCATACACACAAGGAGAATCCCATGAAGCGCATTGCTTTCGTCGCCGCGATCTTCGCCGTCGCGGCCTGCTCTGGAACTGACACCGCGACGCAGGACACCACCCAGCCGGCGCTCGCTCCGGCTCCTGCTCCACCGGTGGGAATGACGACTGGCGCAACGACAGGGGCCACGACGGGCGCAACGACCACGACCCCGTAAAGTACGATCGCTGGAAAGCGCGGGCGCGGCTCATGCCGCGCCCTTTTGCTTTTCTGCCCACCAGCGAAACGCGTCCGGGACCCCGATCTCATGGCGCATGCGCGGCGCCCATCCGAGCTCCCGTCGCGCGCGATCCGACGAAAATGGATTGTCCTCGGCGATGAAGTCGATCGCGGAGTTGCTCACGAGACTGAACGTCCCGCCGCTCAGGAGACGAGCGGCCGCCTTCAGGCCACGCAGCGCGCCGCGCGCTGCCCACAGCGGCATGGGAATGAAGAACGGGCGGCGACCGAGTCCTTCACCGGCCAGCTCGAAGAAGCTCCGGACGTCGACATCGAAATCGTTCGCGAGATTGTACGCGCGTCCGCCAGCGACGTCACTCGTCGCGGCACGCACGGCGCCGTCGGCGACATTCGCGGCGTGCACGACGCCGAAAATGCTGCGCCCCCCGTTCAGCAGCGGCATGGGGAAACGGCGTATCAACCTCGCCATCCTCGGCACGAACTGGCGATCACGGCGCCCGTATACGACGACCGGCCGCACCGCCGTGGCCCAGATGCGACCCTGCGTGTGCGCGCGAAGCACCATCTCTTCCGACTCACGCTTCGACCGCGCGTAGTATGCCCGCTCTGGCAGTGGTGCGAGCGGCGTTGCCTCATTGGTGCGCGATCCCCGACGCGCGGCCTCATACCGCGCCCGACCGCCGTACACCGCGACGCTGCTCACCTGAAGCAGACGCGCGCGCGACCGCTCAGCGGCCTCGATCGCGTTCTGCGTTCCTTCCACGTTCGTCACGCGAAAACTCTCCCATCCACCGCGGACGATGATGTTCGCCGCCGCGTGGAAGATCACATGCATGCCCATGGCCGCTTGCGCGAACGACGCCTGATCCAGCACGTCGCCGCGCGCGATCTCCACGGCGTTCCCGCCGGGAATCGCCGGCCGCGCGCGCGCGGGATCGCGCGACAACGCGCGGACCGACCAGCCGTCGTCCAGCAGCCGTTCGATGAGGTACGATCCAACGAGCCCGGTGGCTCCGGTGACGAGCGCTGACGAATGCGTCGCCGATCCTGACGCCACGCCCTACGGAGTCGCGAAAGGCAGGGGCGCGACCTCGACGGCGATCTCGCCCGCGGGGCTGTCGCCGGCAGGATCGGCGCTCCAGCGCGCGATGAGCTGCGCGCCATTCTCGATCTCGCGACGCGCCATCGCGAGCGCAACCGCGCCTAGTCGCGGCGAGAGGACGCTGCTTCTCACGTCGCCAACCGCCTTGCCGGTTCCGTCGAACAACGCAGCGCGCGACGGAATCACCGTCGTGCCCGCAGCGCGAACGCCGCGAAGCGCGCGGTTCACGTGACCGCGGAAATGCACGCGCGCCACGACTTCCTGTCCCGTGTAACACCCCTTCGTGAAGGAAATGGCGTCGAGCTGTTCGAGGTTTGCCTCCTGCGCGATCGTGCCCTCGTCCATGTCGATGCCCCATTCGGGGCGCCCCGCTTCCACGCGCGCAACCTCCCACACACCCAGGCCGCCTGGGGTCGCGCGCGCCGCGACTGCCGCATCCCATACGAACTGAAAGCGCCCGGACGGGAACACCAGCTCGTAGCCCTCGACGCCAAGCTCCGGGGACCGCATCACGAACATCAGGCTGCCGTCGGCGGCGACGCTGGCATGCGCGTAGGGCAGCAGCAACCCGAGCGCGCTGTGACCGATTCCAGTCATCTGCTCGACGACATGCCGCGCCTGTGCGCCGAACACCCCGATCGATTGCAGGTGTGCCGACTCATCGGTGTACGTCGCCAGCCGTGGGTTCACGTACTTCCGCACGATGCCGAACCAGCCGTCCCGAGCGCGCGGCGAGACGTCGGTCAGGAAGCTGTCGTCGAGCCGCATGATCCGCAGATCAGCGACGATCTTCCCCTTCGCCGTGAGTGCCGCCGCATACTGTCCCTGGCCGGCGAGGAGCGCCGTCACGTCGTTCGTCACGAGCCCTGTCAGAACGTCGGCCGTCTTCTCCCCGGCGAAACGCATGCGCGCGCGATGACTGCGGTTCACGACGATCGCGCGACGATGCAAGGCCTCGTACTCGGTGTCGATGCCGGCGTACGAGACGACGACGTTCTGCCCCGCCAGGTCTACCATGGTCTCGATTCCAGCCATGACGTGGAATCTAAGGTCAGGGGACGGCGGCTATCCGTCCGGCGCCGTCGACCGGTTCTCGGCGAATCGCTCCGCGTACGACGCATCCAGGAGATCCACGGGATGCACCACACGCGCATCGCTCCCGGTTCGAATCAGGCCGGCGCCGATCTGCATCAGGCAACCGGGGTTGCCGGTCACGACGAGCGAGGCGCCCGAGTTCGCGATATGCCGCAGCTTGGGCTCCAGTACCGCAGCCGACGTATCGGGCTCGAGCAGATTGTAGATCCCCGCCGCCCCGCAGCAGTACTCCGCGTCGGTGAGCGGGACGAGCGTCAGCCCTGGGATCGCGGCCAGCACTCTCAGGGGCGGCGCCGCGATGCGCTGCGCATGCAGCAGATGGCATGGCGCGTCATACGTCGCCGTGACATTCAGCGTTCCACCGGGGACGGGTCCGGCGACGGCGAGCAGCTCGCTCACGTCGCGCGCTCGCGCCGAGATCTTTGCCGCGCGATGCGCCCAGTCGGGGTCGTCGGCCAGCAGATGGGCGTACTCCTTCAGCATCGCGCCGCACCCCGCCGCATTGGACACAACGTACTGCGCCCCGCTCTGGTCGAACGCCTCGATGTTCCGGCGCGCCAGCTTTCTCGCGCTTTCGAGGTCTCCGGCGTGCGCGTGCAGCGCGCCGCAGCATCTCTGTCCTTTCGCGCTCACGCACCGATAGCCGTTCACGGTCAGCGTTCGTTCCGTCGCAGCGTTCGTGTCCGCGTACATCCCGGCCATCACGCAGCCTTCGAGAAGCGCGACGGTTCCGTGCGACCCGTCTCCGCGCGCGACGTACGACCGCCGCGTCACGGGGGGAGGCACGCGGGTGGCTTCGAGCATGTGCAGCGCGAAGCCGAACCGCCCCGGCAGCACCCAGGCCAGGACGCGCCCGAGACGGGTGGCGCGCATCACCCGTCCGAACGCCATGGCGGCGCGCATCACCGGCGGAAATTCGAACACTTTCAGAAGGAGCCGGGCGGGCAGCGGCAGCGGGTGCCGGTCCGTGAGCGTCGCGCGCGTCGCCTCCAGGAGCTGCCCGTATGGTACACCGGAGGGACACACGGTCTCGCACGCCCGGCAGCCCAGACAGCGATCGAGGTGTCCGCGGACCGCTTCGTCGCTCGTCTGCAGCGAACCTTCGAGCAGCGACCGCATGAGGAGCAGGCGGCCGCGCGGACTGTCATTCTCGTCTTCGAGCACGACGTAGGTCGGACACGCCTGCAGGCAGAAGCCGCAGTGGACGCAGGCGTCCAGCCCGGCGCGCGCGGCGGCCAGAGGCGTGTCCGGGAGCGCGCAGTGCTCCGGCGCGCCGTGCAGGGTGCGCGGG
>JBOHTL010000107.1:0-2040 GCA_050733735.1 Gemmatimonadaceae bacterium | reverse complement strand
GGTGTAGAGCGGGACGTGCAGCGCCATGGCCATAGGGAACACTCTCGGCGGCAATAATGTCTACTCGGCACGGGCGCACTATTGCCAGGAAGACATACAGCCACGCCATCATTTCGGCGTGCATGTCATCGCATCGTTGCGCGGGCGCCTACATTTCCTGAATGGCATCACGCGCATTCGGCACGCGCCTTCCCTCCTCGCGCGGCGAACGACCCCTTCGCACTCCAAAGCCCGCCGGCGACGATCCGAGGTCGAAGGAAAAGAAGAAACTCGACACCATGCGCGCCTGGCAGGAGACGCGCGCGCTCATGGCGCAGCACAAGCGCTCGCTCGCGATCGGCTTCTCCCTCATGATCGTGAACCGGCTCGCCGGGCTCGTGCTCCCGGCCAGCTCGAAATACCTGATCGACGACGTCATCGGAAAGCAGCGCGCCGACATGCTCCTCCCGCTCGCCCTCGCGGCACTCGGCGCCACCGTCATCCAGGCCGTCACGGGGTTCGCGCTCTCGCAGGTGGTCTCGATCGCCGCGCAGAAGGCGATCACCAACATGCGCAAGCAGGTGCAGCAGCATGTGCTGCGTCTCCCGGTCTCCTACTTCGACTCGACGAAGACCGGCGTCCTCATCTCGCGCATCATGAGCGACGCCGAGGGGGTGCGGAATCTCGTAGGCACCGGGATCATCCAGCTCGTCGGCGGATTCCTCACGGCGGCGATCGCGATGGGCGTGCTCTTCTGGCTCAACTGGCAGCTGACCGCGGTCACGATTCTCGTGCTGGTCGCCTTCGGCTCGATGATGGCGATCGCGTTCAAGAAGCTCCGCCCGATCTTCCGCGAGCGCGGCGCGATCAACGCCGAAGTCACCGGCCGCCTCGCGGAGACCGTCGGCGGCATCCGGGTCGTGAAGGTGTACACCGCGGAGCGACGCGAGCGGCTGACGTTCGCCAGGGGCGCGCACCGGTTGTTCCGGAACGTGGCGAAGACGATCACGGGGACGTCGGCGGTGAGCGCCGGCGTCATGGTCATCACCGGGATCATCGGCGTCCTCATGATCATGATGGGCGGACGCGACGTCCTGCAGGGCGACATGACCCTGGGCGACATGATGATGTACGTCTTCTTCGTCGGCATGGTGGCCGCGCCGCTCGTGTCGATCGCGTCGATCGGCACGCAGATCACCGAAGCGTTCGCGGGGCTCGACCGCATTCGTGAGGTGCGCGACATGGCGACGGAGGTCGACGCCGACGCCGGAAAGGCGCACGTTCCCGACATCGAGGGCGACGTCGAGTTCCGCAACGTCTGGTTCGAGTACAACCCCGATGTGCCCGTCCTGAAGGACGTGACCTTTCATGCGAAGGCTGGCACGACCACCGCGCTCGTGGGCTCGAGCGGCGGCGGCAAGAGCACGCTTGTCAGTCTTGTAATGGCTTTCGCCCAGCCGAAGGCTGGGCGGATTCTCATAGACGGACGCGACCTCGATACGCTCAAGCTCGGTGAGTATCGCGACCATGTCGGCGTCGTGATGCAGGACAACTTTCTCTTCGACGGCACGATCAAGGAGAACATTGCGTACTCCAAGCCCGGCGCGGCGGACGACGAAGTGATCCAGGCCGCGCGCGTCGCCCACGTCGACGATTTCGTCGAGCAGTTCGAGAACAAGTACGACACCGTCGTCGGCGAGCGCGGCGTGAAGCTGTCGGGCGGGCAGCGGCAGCGGGTCGCGATCGCGCGCGCCATTCTCGCCGATCCGCGGATACTCATTCTCGACGAAGCGACGTCGTCGCTCGACTCGGAGAGCGAAGCGATGATCCGTGACGGGCTCCGCAACCTGCGGCGTGGCCGGACGACGTTCGTCATCGCGCACCGGCTCTCTACCATAGAACGCGCGGATCAGATCCTGGTGCTCGAGGCCGGCGAGATCGTCGAGCGCGGGAGGCACGGCGAGCTCATGTCGCTTGGCGGGCGCTACCGGGACCTGCACGATCGCCAGTACGGCATCGAGCGCGACGTGTTCATCAATCCGGGCGAGGACTTCCTTCCAG
>JBOHTL010000106.1:0-5284 GCA_050733735.1 Gemmatimonadaceae bacterium | reverse complement strand
GACCTGGGCAGCTCGAGCGCCGCGTCCGCACCGAGAATGCCGGCAAATCGCTGCTCGAGCAGCTTGACCTCGCTCGGCTTTGCCCGCGCGGCTACTGCGGCGACGATCGAGTCGAGAACGGCGAGCGCCTTGGCGGCGCGATCACCGGGAAGCCGGGCAGCCTGGCCGCGCGCGTCGGCGAGAAAATCGACGGCCTCCTGGTACTCGATCTCCAGGACCAGCTTCCCTGATTCATCGACGCCCCGCGCGTACTCCTCGACCGCGACGCTGACGATGTTCGCGACACGCCGCACGGGATTTTCCTGTGCGGCCAGGCGATTCGGGATGAAAACCATGCCGGCCAGGAGCGCTACGGCTACACGACGTCGCATTGCCGACGAAATGTATCGGGATTGCCGGACGGGGAAAGGGAACGTGCCGGGACTAATCCCTCCTGCTCATTCCCTGCTCCCGTCGTGGAAGGGCTTCCACAACTGGCCGGATGGCCAACCAGGTGCGGTCGGCCACCTCGAAGACGGTTGTGAGGTGCCTGGTCCACGCGCGCCAGCGATCGAGCTGACTGTCTTCGTCGGCATCGAGCACCTCCGTGGCCACGTGGCCGAGGTCGCGCAGCGCCACCGAGTAGGCCTCGACGCGCTCCACGAGCTCGTGGCGCAGGGCACGTCGCGCTGGCGGACGCGCGTCGGGCCAGTCAGCGACGATGCGTTCGATGGCCCGTTCCAGCGCACGAGTGAGATCGGTGGAACTGAACGCGCGTATGCGTGCGTGGGCCGTGCGCGCATCCGCCGCGCGGCGGCGCGCCTCGAGCAGGGGCCCGAAAAACAGCACCTGCGAATTGCCGCCGCTGCGCGAGGAACCGAGCGCGCGAAGGGCGCGTGTCAGCTCGGGGAGCTCACCGTACTCGACGGTGCCGGCGTCGCGCGTCCGCGGCTTTTCCATCTAGTTCTCGAGAATGGCGCGCAGAACGGCGTCGGTCTCAGACAGATCGGAAAAGGCCGCGATGGGATCGTGCGCCAGCAGTTCGTCGAGGGTATATCGACCCGTCGCCACCCCGATGGCGCTGGCGCCCAGGCTTTGGCCGCATGTGAGATCCGCAGGCGTGTCGCCGATGACGACCATGGCCTCGCCGCGAATGTCGAGTCCCAGCTGACCCTTGGTGCGCGCGCGCGCGATCGCGGGAAGCTCCGGACGATGCTCGTGGTCGGAGCCGAAGGCACCGATGCGGAATCGATGAAAATCGAGGCCCACCGCGTCGAGCTTCGCGCGCGCTCCCTGCTCGACATTTCCGGTGAGGAGACCGAGGATCACGTCATGGCGTCCGTCGAGGGCATCGAGCAGCTCCGGCACTCCGGGAAGCGAATGGGCGCGTCCGGTCGATGCGGCGAGCTCCTCGTGCAGATAGCGCACGTACAGATCCAGCAGCCGCCGCATCTGCGTGTCGATGTGCTCGTCGCCGTGACCCTCGAAGCGCATGAGCTCCCGGACGATCTGTTTGTCCGTCTTGCCATCGAAGTGATAATCCTCGGGGCCGGTCGCACCAAAGACCTCGAGCAGCGCGCGATGAATGGCTCGCTTCCCCGCGCCATCCGAGCGCAGCAGCGTACCGTCGATGTCGAACAACACCAGCTTCATGTTTCTGTCGATGCGGGAATTCGGGTGAGCAGCACCCCGCCGACAATGGTCGCGGCGCCGGTGACCTGCCAGGCCGTGGGCGTTTCGCCAAGCGTGACCCACGCGAACATCAGCGCGATGAACGGCTGGAGGTTCGCGAACAAGGCGGTGCGGGTGGGACCCAGCACTTTTACACCGCGGTACCAGAGGATGTACGCGAACACCAGACCGGCGAGACCTCCGTACAACATCGCGCCCCACACGCCGGAGGACACCGTGGTCCAATCCACCGCGGCGATGGCGCGAGCGCCGACGGCGAGCAGTACCACGGAGCCACCGAGCATGCTCAGCGCGACGACCCACAGACCGCTGAGCCGCTTGGTATATGGGACCAGCAGGATGGTATAGACCGCCCAGCAGATCGAGCCGATCAGCACGAGCAGATCGCCCAGCAGCGACCCGCCATGCGGCCCGCTTCCCACGTTCGCGCGCGCCAGCACGATCAGGCCGACGCCGAATATGGACAGTGCGATGCCGATGATACCGCGTCGCGTCGTGGTTTCAACGCCAGCCACGCGCCCCAGCAGGGCAATGATCGCCGGCGATCCTCCGACGACGAGCGCGGCTTCACCGGCGCGGGTGCGCGCGATTCCTTCCGCGAACAGGATCTGATAGATCCCGTTGCCGAGCACGCCGAGCACGAGCAGCGCGAATACGTCGCGCCGCGCCGGCGCCGCGCCGCCCCACGCGACCGCGATGAGCAGGAGCGCCAGCGCCGCCATCGCGACACGCACGCCGTTGAACGCCACGGGTTGCATGGCGCTCGTGCCGTACTTGATCACGCTGTAGTTGATGCCCCAGATCAGGGCCATGAGAACGACGGCGCCCTCCGCGAGCAGAACGCTCGAGCGGGAATACACGGTCGTCATTCGCGGCGCATCATGCGTCTTCAAAAGTAGACTCGCCGCCACGAGTGGGGCAGTCTAGGTTGAGCTACGCGCAAGAGTGCCATGGCGCGCTCGCTCACCTGACGGTTGACGCCTGATGCAAGTCGCTTTCGCGGTTTTTGCCGACGCGGCCAATCTCTCGCAGGAAGGGAAGTTGAACGTCCTGGGCGTCTTCGACGCGCTGCAGGTCGGGACACTCCCCGCGGTGCACCCACGTGCGCACCTCGTGGTGCATCTGAAGGGCTCGCCGTCGGATGTGGGACGTCATACCGTGACGCTGCGCTGGGTCAATCCTTCCGGGAACGAGCTCTGGACGAGCAGCGGCGAGTTGAACGTCGGTCAGCCGCCGGCGGGAGTTACCGAGATGGATCTGCCGCTGATCGCGCAGATCGATCTGCCGATCGACGCGGCCGGTGGATATCACATGTCCGTGTCGCTGGATGAGCGGACGAGCGCTGAGGTTCCCGTGCAGGTCCGAACGGTGCAGCACGTCCGTCCACCGGGCGGCATGTTTTCCTGACGGTCAGAGCACCCGTCTCGCTTTGAGAAAACGTTGCTTCAACTTCGCAACGTAGGGGTCATCCTCATCGTCCAGGTTCTCGTTCGCATATCCGCCTCGGCCCAGCGCCAGATGCACCAGATGCCGTCCGCCGAGCGCGATCGACACATGCGTGACGCGCTGGTCCTCCCGATCGCTGAAGAACGCGAGTTCCGCGGGCTTCAGATTCATCAGATCTCCCGCGTTCGCGCCCGACTCGGACTGCTGCCACGCGTCGCGCGGGAGATGCACGCCGTGCAGGCCGTAGATGGTCTGAACGAATCCGGAGCAGTCCGCGCCCCACGGCGTGACGCCTCCCCAGAGATAGGGAGTGCTTTCGAAGAGCTCCTGCGCCGAGCGCGTGATCGCGACGGGATCGCGTGGGAAACGCGTCGCCAGCTCGACTTCCGTCACCGCTTCGCCGGACTTCACGAGCTCGTCGGGGGAGAGACGCGCGCCGAGCGGAAGCCGGCGGCGGGTGCCGTTCGGACCGCGTGTCACGCAGCCGAGCGAGATGCGTGGCAGCTCGCCGCTGCGCCGGCTCCCTGAGGACGGCGCCGGAGACAGGAAGCCGTAGTGAATCCATCCTTCGTACCCGTCGACGCCGCGCGCGAGAAACCAGTCGTCCTGCGCGTCCAGCAGCTCGACCTCGTGTCCCGACAGACGTTGGGAAATCTGAACGCTGGCGACGTATGGATCTCCGTACATCGGTGCGATGGGAGAGCGCACGGTGGCGCGTCCCGGCACGGTCAACCCGCGATTCATCCCGCGTCCGCGAGACCGGGGATGCCGTGAAGCCCGCGCGCGCGGCGCACCGCGCGCTCGATCGCGTCTTCGAGCACCAGCGACGCGGTGATCTCCAGCGACATCAGGGTGCCGCGCGCTCCGCCGGGCTGACAGACCGCGAACACGACGTCGCCGTCGAAGGAGGTTCCAACCGGAGTGATGCGACGAAACAGCGCCGAGCCGGCCGCGCGCGCCAGCTGCGCCAACTCGCCCCGTTCCAGCGACATGTTCGTGGCGACGACGCACAGCGTCGTGTGCTGCGGCGTGAGCGCGCCGAAGCGCTGCTCGGTGTTGAGGCGCGAAAGCAGAGAGACGCTGTCCACGAACGAGCCCTGCGCGTCGCGCGCGCCCGCGATGATGCCGCCGTCGGCTGCGCGCACGTCACCGAGCGCGTTCACGACGGCGAAGGCGGCGACGGAGACGTCACCCGTGGTACGCAGAGCGCAGCCGAATCCGCCTTTCATCGCGCTGTCGCGACCAGCGGCCTTCCCCACCGTGGCGCCCGTGCCCGCACCCACCGATCCTTCGGCCACGCGAGTCGGCTGCGCGCCCTCGCACGCCTCGTACGCCATCTCCGCCGTGGGACGCGCGCGGAAATCGCCGATCGCGAGATCGAAGATCACCGCCGCGGGGACGATCGGCACGACGCCGCCGCCCACGTCGAAGCCACGCTCGCGCTCCTCCATCCAACGCATGACGCCAGCGGCCGCGTCCAGGCCGTAGGCCGATCCGCCCGTGAGCATGATCGCGTCCACACGTCCCGCTTGATGCGTCGGCGACAGCGCGTCCAGCTCGCGCGTGCCTGTCGCGCGCCCGAACACGCACGCCGCGCCGCGCAGCGCGCCGGTGATTGGACGAATGACGGTGAGCCCCGTGGCGCCCTGCTCGTCGGTGGCGTGACCGACCGCGAGCCCGACCGCGGAGAAATCCGTCACGCGGGATCGTCGGAGGACGAAGCGGACTGGTCGCGGCAGTCCTTGCACAGCGTGATGCCGCGCATGTTGCACATCACGCAAATGAAGGTGCCGCAGTTCGCGCACGGATAGCCTTCCGACGCGCGCTCCTCGTTGCCGCACGAGCGGCAGATCATGGCGTCGTGTTCCTTGAGCTGCCCCATGGCGCTCAATCTAGAACCGCCAGCTCTTGAACAGTGAGAGCCCCCACTGAGACGGCGCATCCACCACCCGGCCGAGCGACCCGCCTTGACGGCAGACGCCGGTGCTCGGCTCCTTGCCCGCCTTGATCGACGCGTCGCGCGACAGTCGATACTCGATCTTTCCGCTGAGGCCCTTGAGGAAGAGCTCCTGTGAATCGTCGCTGCGCCCAGGATCGAAGGGGCAGAGACCGGTGCTCAGGCTGACGAACAGGTTGTCCGTGATCTGCTTTTCGCCACCCAGTCGCG